>NZ_JBSFYC010000051.1:0-55787 GCF_053595675.1 Streptomyces sp. NPDC002446
CTCGGCGCGGGCGCTTCTGGTACGAGCGGAAGTCACCCCGGCGTTCGCTCCAGTCCTGCGGGCGGACCCCCGTACGTCCCCTCCGGCCTGCGTGTGTTCCGTCTGCGGCCCGGTGGCACTGTCCGTAGACACTCGCAAGGAGTCCAGCCATCCCGTGATCGTCTGTGGTGACCATCATCGGTACGGTCGGTCAGCCGCCTGCGTGGCCGGTCGGAGGGGATGTCCCGTGCCCCGCCCGCAGGACCGGAGCGGACGCCGGGGTGACTTTTCCGCGTACCAGATGCGCCCGCGCCGAGGACGGGGTACGGGGTGTCCCCTCCGACCCGCACGACGAAGCGACCGCGCACCGGCCCGGTGGCCGCCCCCGGCTCAGCGCACCAGTGGCGGGTCGTCCGGGTCGGGGATCTGGGTGGACCAGCCGCCGGGGACGCTGTGGACCTGCCGGTCGCGGAAGCGGACGGGGGCGGTGCCCACGCGGCGGGTGAACAGGCGGCTGAAGTACGCGGGGTCGTCGTAGCCGACCCGGCGGGCGACCGCGGCGACCGGGAGTTCGGTGCCGACCAGGAGTTCCTTGGCCCGGCCGAGGCGGATGCCGAGCAGGTAGTCCTTGGGGCTGCAGCCGGCGCCGCGGCGTACGGCGGTGCGCAGTTCGGCGGGGGTCATGCCGTGCCGGGCGGCGTGCTCGGCGACCGAGAGGGGGAGGAAGGCGTCCCGGGCCAGGGCCGCCAGGACGGGGTCGCCGTCGGCGTCGGTGTCGGCGCGGGCGCGGCGCAGGGCGACCAGGAGTTCGTGGACGGCGGCGGAGGTCTCCACCTCCAGGAGGGGGTTGCCGCGGCGGGCCGCGCGGGCGATGCGGCCGACCGCGGTCCGGGCCGGGCCGGTGTCGGCGAGGGGTACGACGGGCCGGTCCGGCTCGATGTAGCCGAGTTCGGTGTAGGTCGCGGCGGCGGGTCCGGTGAAGTCGACGAAGCTCTCGTCCCAGCCGGTGTCGGGGTCGGCCCCGTAGTGGTGGGGTACGCCGGGGACGAGCCACAGCAGGGCGGGGGCGGTGACCGTGCGGCGGCGTCCTTCGGGGTCGGCGTACCAGCCGCGGCCGGCGCTGACGACGATGGCGACGTGGTGGTCGAGGGTGCGCGGGCCGACCGTGGGCAGTGTGCCGTACTGGAGGCCGACGCCCAGGCACACCAGGCCGAGCCGGTGGTGGACCGGGCTCGGGGTGAAGTACCGCATCCAGGTGTGGTACATGCCCGTTCCTCCCGTCGCTGTGTGTGCGAGCCGTACCGCCAGTCGTTCGAACCGTCCAATCAGGGCCGATCTTTGTCCATGGACCGTCACACCGCCAGAGGGCGAGGGTGGCCGATGACGCAGGGCGACGACACAGGGGCGGGTGACGTGGCGGAATTTGCCGTGGGTGAGCGGGACTTCACGCTGGACGGGCGGCCGGTGCGGCTGCTGTCGGGGGCGCTGCACTACTTCCGGGTGCACGAGGGGCAGTGGGGCCACCGGCTGGCGATGCTGAGGGCGATGGGCCTGAACTGCGTGGAGACGTATGTGCCGTGGAATCTGCACGAGCCGCGGCCCGGTGAGTTCAAGGACGTCGGGGCGCTGGGCCGGTTCCTGGACGCGGCGCGGGCGGCGGGGCTGTGGGCGATCGTCCGCCCGGGGCCGTACATCTGCGCGGAGTGGGAGAACGGCGGGCTGCCGCACTGGCTGACCGGGCCGCTGGGCCGGCGGGTGCGGACCTGTGACGCGGCGTTTCTGCGGGCCGTGGACGCGTGGTTCGCCCGGCTGCTGCCGCAGGTCGTGGCGCGGCAGTGCACGGCGGCGGGGCCGGGCGGTCCGGGCGGCGGGCCGGTGATCATGGTGCAGGCGGAGAACGAGTACGGCTCGTACGGGAGCGACGCCCGCTATCTGGCGCACATCGTGGCGCGGCTGCGGGGGCTCGGCGTGCGGGTGCCGCTGTTCACCTCGGACGGGCCGGAGGACCACATGCTCAGCGGTGGGTCGGTGCCGGGGGTGCCGGCGACCGTCAACTTCGGTTCGGGGGCCCGGGAGGCGTTCGCGGCGCTGCGGCGCCATCGGGCGGGCGGGCCGCTGATGTGCATGGAGTTCTGGTGCGGGTGGTTCGCGCACTGGGGGCGGGCGGATGCCGCGCGCGAGGCGCGGGACGCGGCTGAGGCGCTGCGGGAGATCCTGGAGTGCGGGGCCTCGGTGAACATCTACATGGCGCACGGCGGCACCAGCTTCGGCGGGTGGGCGGGCGCCAACCGCGCGGGTGAGCTGCACGACGGGGAGCTGCGGGCGACCGTGACGTCGTACGACTACGGGGCGCCGGTCGATGAGCGCGGGCGTCCGACGGAGAAGTTCTGGCGCTTTCGTGAGGTGCTCGCGCAGTGGGCGGACGGCCCGCTGCCCGAGGTGCCGGGGGCGCTGCCGGGGCTCGCGGCCGCGGCGCGGGGGGTGGTTGAGGAGTGGGCGCCGGCCGGGGAGGTGATGGCGGCGCTGGGCGGTGCGGAGACCGAGGGGGGTGTCCCGGCGACCTTCGAGGAGCTGGGCGTGGACCGGGGGGTGGTCCGTTACCGGGTGGCGGTGCCGGGGCCGCGCGGCCGGTATCCGCTGCGGGTGAGCGGGCTGCGGGACCGGGCGGTGGTGTATGTCGACGGGGAGCTGCGGGGTGTGCTGGACGCCGAGGACGCGGTGATCGGGGAGGTGGCGGGGCCGGCGTCGGTGGAGCTGTGGGTGACGTCGCTGGGGCGGGTCAACTACGGGCCGCGGCTGGGTGAGTCCAAGGGGATCGCGGGCGGGGTGCTGCACGAGCGGCAGTATCTGCACGGCGTGCGGTCGCGGGGGCTGCGGCTGGATGCGCTGGAGGAGGCCGGGGCGCTGGCGAAGGTGCCGTTCCGGGGTGTGGCGGGGTCCGGCGGGGCGCCCGGGCTGTACCGGGGGACGGTGACGGTGGCCGGGCCGGCCGGGGACGCGGAGCTCGCGCTGCCGGGGTGGAGCCACGGGGTCGCCTGGATCAACGGGTTCTGTCTGGGCCGCTACCGGTCCGTCGGGCCGCAGCGCACCCTGTACGTGCCGGGGCCGGTGCTGCGGGAGGGCGGCAATGCGCTGCTGCTGTGGGAGTGGGAGGGCGCCCCGGCCCTGGTGGGGGAAGGGGCGGGGGCGCCCGGTCTGTTTCCCTGCGCGGCGCAGGGCTGAGGGAGGGCCGTGGGGGCGCACCGACCGCCCCCACGGCCCGGCTTGCTACACCTCGCGTGCCTCGAAGGTGTCCAGGACGAACTCCGCCGTCCCGTCGTCGCCGGTCTTGCGCAGTCCGACCCAGGCGTCGCCGCGGGCGGGGGCGGTGAACTCGTAGGTGTGGGTGGTGGGCCGGGTGGCGGCGGGCAGGGGGTGGCGGGTCAGTTCGCGGGGTGCGGGCTCGTCGACGGCGGTGATCCAGGCGTACTGGCCGGCGGTCTCGTTCGCGTAGCGGAAGGTGATCCGGTAGCGGCGGCCGGGGGTGAAGCGGACGGTGTGCGGGACGGTCCGGTAGACCAGGCCGGTGTTCTCGCCGCGGGACTTGAGCGCTTGGCCGCCGTCGATGACGTCGTCGATCGCCTTGCCGTTCCAGCCGCGCTGGGTGAACGGGGCGTGCCGCTGGGCGATATGGGTGCGGGGGTCGGTGATCTTGCCGACGTCGCCCTTGACGAAGACGCCCCAGCCCTGGGGGACGTGCTCGAAGTCCTCGTAGGCCAGGGTGCCTTTCTTGGTGGTGGGTTCGGCGCGGACGACGCGTACGTTGTCGAAGCGGATCCGGGCGCGGCCGGCCGCCGCGGTGAGGGAGAGGGTGGTCGGGCCGCCGCCCTCGGGGACGGTGAAGCGGGTGAAGAGGCGCTGGAAGCGGGTGCCGGACTTGCGGTCGGCGGCCACGTAGTTGCCGGCGGTGGAGGTGTCGGTCCAGTTGAGGGCGGTGACGCCGTCGGCGGTGCGGATCTCCAGGGCGGCCCGCCGGCGCTCGCCGGCCTTGGCGCCGACCTCGATCTGTACGGAGGCGGCGTAGCTGCCGGGGGCGAGCCGGGTGAGTCGCTGGCTGACGGCGGCGGCGCCGCCCGCGCCGATGACCAGTTCGTAGTCGCCGGTGGCGCTGGGTTCGACGGAGGCCGGGCCGGTGGTCTGCCAGGCGTCGAGGGTT
Organism: Streptomyces sp. NPDC002446; assembly: GCF_053595675.1. Lineage (NCBI taxonomy): Bacteria > Bacillati > Actinomycetota > Actinomycetes > Kitasatosporales > Streptomycetaceae > Streptomyces > Streptomyces sp. NPDC002446. The sequence continues at coordinate 4,175 of NZ_JBSFYC010000051.1, forward strand.
GCGGAGTGGAAGCCGGGGTCGGCCAGCGCGGTGCCCTCGCCCCAGTCGGGGCCGCTCTGGGCGGGGGCCCGGTCGCGATAGAGGACGTAGGCGACGCCGGGCCGCGCGGTGAGGGTGATCCGGCCGCCGCTGACGGGGATCCGGGTCTCCTGGGTGCGGCCCTGGTCGGTGAGCCGGTAGGCGTACACGGCGGCGGCGGACGACCAGCCGCGGGGCAGGGTCCAACTGGTCGTGCCGCCGCGGGGGTTGTAGTGGTAGAGCTTGCCGGGGTCGGTGGCGTGGCGGGGTTCCCAGGGCAGCAGGTAGGTGCCGTCGTCGTAGACGGTCCGGCCGTCGGTGGTGATCCTGCGGGTGCCCTGGGTGTCGTCGACCGATGTGCGGGTGGGTCCCTCGAAGGTGATCTCGTGCGCGCCCCAGGTCTTGATGGGGTACGCCTGGAGGTACTTGGCGGGCAGTGCGTCGGTCCAGATGATCGTGTGGAAGGCGTGCCAGTCGGTTTTGCCGACCCAGCCCTCGAAGTTGCCCATCCGGGGGTTGCCCAGCAGCGTGGGCCACTTGTCGGCGAAGACGTCCTTGTGGTGGTTGCGGACGAAGCGGATCAGCTGGGAGTTGATGCCGCGGGAGGTGTCGGGGCCGTAGTCGGTCTCGGTGGCCCAGTGCGACCAGAGGGCGGAGCGTTCCAGGCCGTGGCCCCATTCGGTGGTGATCTGCCAGCCCTGGTCGCGCAGATGGCGCTGGAGGCGGTCGGAGTTCCAGCCGGACTCGCGGAACACGTCGATGTAGAGGGTGGTCAGGGCCGGGTCGGTCTCCTTGCGCAGTTGCGCGAAGCGCCGGGCGATGTCGCCGGAGACCAGATCGCGGCGGGCGTCGATGCGGTAGGACTGGTCGAGCCAGTCCCACTGCTTGTCGTCCTTGTCGACCAGGGTCTCGGAGAAGGCGTGCGCGACGGGGTAGGACTCGGTGGCGTTGACGTGGACCGCGAAGTCGCTGTTCCACTTCTTGCCGGCGCGGACCAGGGCGTTGAGGTCGGCGAGGCCGCCGGCCCGCTGGTTGTAGTTGCCGCCGTAGTCGGGGTGTGCGGAGTCGTGGCCCTCGGACTGGTAGCCCTTGAGGAGGGTGAGCTGCCGCAGTCCGTCGGTGGCCAGCGCGATCCGCTTGACGTTGTCGAGGGTGGCCAGGAACGGGTTGGTGGCCTGGCTGGCGAAGTTGAACGGGATGTGCGGGACCACCCGCAGGTGCTGTGCGTCGGCGCCCAGCGGCACGACCATGATGTCGCGCAGGGCGATCGCGGCGTCCTGCCAGTCGGTGCGGCCGTCGCCGTTGCGGTCGCGGGTGACGATGACGGTGGCGTAGGGCAGCGGGTCGGTGGCGTCGACTGGCTGCCCGGCCGCGCGGTACGTCCACTGGCCGCAGCCCAGCCGCGCCCCGGTGAAGCCGTCGCGCTTGACGATCTGCCGCCACAGCCGGCCGTTCTCCCAGGTGGTGGCGCCGGTGGGGGTGTCGTGGACGGTGTTGGTCTCGATGGCGGCGGCCAGTTCGTCGGTGGCGACGACGGCGTAGGCGCATCCGGTGGGCGAGGCGTCGGCGGGGGTGTCGGCGGACGGCCGCACCAGGGTGTCGCCGCTCTTGGCCTTGTCCAGTTCGATGCGGGCGGCCAACAGGGCGGCGCCGGGCTGGTCGCTGCGGACGCTCAGCAGGGCGAGGCCGGGGATCTCCAGGGTGCCGACGCGCAGCGCGGGGGTGTCGGTGATGCCGGTGACGCGCCAGGTGGTCTGCCATCCCCGGACGGCGATCTCGACGGTGAGGGTGGTGCCGCCGTCGAAGGCGAGGGTGTAGGTGGCGCGGTCGGTGCGGGCCCGGTGGGTGACGCGGGGGGTGCGGGCGGTGCCGTCGATGAGGACCTGGGTGACCGCGGTGTCCTGGCCGTGCAGGACGGCGCCGGTGCCGCGGTCGGTGTAGGAGACGATGCGCGGGAAGGCGGTGTCGAGGCGGACGTCCAGCGCGTCGGAGCGCAGGACCGGCCCGTCGGCGCGCGGTGCGGCAGCGGCGGGGGGTGCGCCGAGCGGGAGCCGGCCGGCGACCGGGGCGAGGGCGGTGGCGGCGACGACGTTTCTGCGGCTGGGCCCGCGCCGGGCACCTGTCTGTTCGTTCACGCGCGCTGTCCTCCCCTTCGGGCCTGCACTGGCTGTCGGCGCACAGCGTGCTGCCGGGGCGGGGGGTGCGCCTATGGACAAAGGAGGGGGAGGTGTTGGACAGAAGTCGCCGCGGGGGTCAGGCGGGCTGGTCGCCGTCCAGGGGCGGTACGGCGACCAGCTCCCAGCCGCCCTCCGCGCCGGTAGCGGAGTGCAGCCCGATCCGCACCGCGGTGGCGTCCGCCGCGTGCTTGCGGACGTTGGTCAGCGCCTCGCGCACGATGCGGTAGACGGCCGCGGCCAGGTCGGCCGGCAGCGCGTCGGCCAGGCGGGCCGAGGAAGGCGGCGGTGCGGCCGGGGGCGCGGTGGACCACGGCGGTCAGCAGGACCAGCAGCGCGATGCCCTCCCCCAGGCCCCATACCTGCAGGGCGTGCTGCCCGGCGATCAGCACCGCCGAGGCGGTCAGCGAGACGCCGGCGGCGGCCTCGGCGCGTACGGTCAGCGGGATCCGGGTCCTGGTCGTCCGCGATGACCACGCTGATCGGCATCGCTAGCGGGGGAACGTCCGCGAGGGAGCGTCGTCGGTCGGATCCGGCTCGATGGGGCCGTGGTGGCCGCCCAGCAGGACGTAGGCGAGGGCGGCGGCGCTGGCGGCGAGGAGGAGGGCGGCGACGACCGTTGCGCGGTGGCCGCGGTCGCGCGCCGGGGGGCGGGTGCGGGGCTCGGTGGTCATGCCGTTCACGCTAGGGAGGGGCCGAGGGGGCCGCCCAGAGGCCCTACGGTCATCGCTGACGGCACAAGGACCCTTCGGAAGGGTGAGTTCGGCCCCCGGCCGGGAGGGACCGAGGTCCCGTGGGCGGGGGACCAAAGTCCCGGCACGGCGACGGGCCCGGGGAGCCGCTGCGCCCCGGGCCCGTGCCGTGCGTGGGTGGTGCGGTCAGCCGCCGAGCTCGCCCGCGGCCTTCTTGATGTCCGCGGCGAAGGTGCTCACCTCGCTGTAGACACCGGGCTTGCCGGGCCGTGCGCAGCCCTCGCCCCAGGAGACGATGCCGACCTGGAGCCACTCGCCGGCGTCGTCCTTGCGGAACATCGGGCCGCCGGAGTCACCCTGGCAGGTGTCGATGCCGCCGGTGTCCAGCTTGCCGGCGCAGATCTCGTCGCCGGGCGTGAGCTGGTCGCCGTAGGCCTTCTGGCAGGCGGCGTCGTCGACGAACGGGACGGTCGCCTTGAGGAGGTAGCGCTGCTGGTCGCCGCCTTCCTTGTCGGCGCCCCAGCCGGCGATCTCGAAGTCGCCGCTGTTGAGCTTGTCGTTCTCGGCGATCTTCAGCGTCGGCAGGTCTATCGGCTTGGCGAGCTTGATCAGCGCCCAGTCCTTGCCCTTGCCGTTGTAGCCGGGGGCCTGGAGGACCTTGGTGGAGTTCACCTTGACGGCGCTGGAGTCCTCCAGGTCGACCACACCCGCGGTGGCGGTGATGGAGGTGTTGTCCCCGCTGCCGTCGACGCAGTGCGCCGCGGTGAGCACGATGTCCTTGGCGTAGAGCGCGCCGCCACAGCCCATCGACAGCCGGACCATGAACGGGTATTCGCCCTGTTCGGCCTTGGTGCCGCCGACGACCTTGGTGTGGACGGAACCTGACGGGTCGGGAGCGGGGGCGGCGGAGGCCGAGCCGGGCTGCAGGCTGAAGGCGGCCAGGGCGACCGCGCCGACGGCGGTGGTTCTCGTGAGGAGCTTCCGGTAGCTGAGCAACGGGCTTCCTTTCGTGGGGGGTTTCGTCGCTGACGAGCCCATGCCAACACCGGAGCCGGACGTGACCGTCGAAGGATGTGCGTGGAAGACGACGGCACGCCGTAAGGCGTCCGGACCCAGTGGGGGATGAGTCCGTAAAGCGCCCTTGGATTATGTGGAGTGGGCGATCAGAGTGACAAGGGTGCGCATCCAGCCAACTCCCTTACTACCCACGCCCCGTACAGCCCATACCGGACGAACCAGGACACCCGTACAGTAGGCCGGGTGACCACGGGCGGCAGCGGCATCGAGCACGGATTTCCCCATCTCGACATGGTGCGTTCGGCCGTCCATGCGCTCTTCACACGCCTGTCGTACGACACCGTCAGCACCTTCGCCACCAGCGTGCTTCCGGCCGACGTGGCCTTCGACGACACCGAGGACCTGTATCTGGGGGCGCAGCGGGTCGCCCACGCCCTGGTCCGGCACCTGCGGCTGCCGGACGCGCGGATCGTGGTCGGCTTCCGGGAGATGGAGTACGCCGCGCATATCGAACTGACCGCGGGACCGGAGTACTTCATCGAGCTCAACGACCGCTTCAAGAAGCACCGCAAGGACATCGGCGCCGCGCTGGCCCATGAGGTGATGCACGTCTATCTGCACCGCCTGGACCTGTCGTTCCCCGGCACCCGCGACAACGAGATCCTCACCGACACCGCGACGGCGTACCTCGGCACGGGCTGGCTGCTGCTGGACGCCTACCGCGAGCACGGCCCGTTCTCGCAGAAGCTCGGCTATCTGACGCCCGAGGAGTTCGGCTATGTCCTCGCCAAACGGGCGGAGTTCTTCGGTGAGGACCCGGCGCCGTGGTTCACCAGCCCGCAGGCGTACCAGGCGTATGCGGCGGGCGCGGCCCGGGCCCGGCAGGACGCGCGCCGGCCGCCGCTCGCCGCCGCCGGCTGGGCCGCCCGGCTCCGCTACGCCAAGGACCGCCGGGCGGCGCAGGATCCGCGGCGGACCGGCCGCCCGCCGGCCCCGGGCGACGGCTACGCCTTCGAGGGGCCGCCGCTGCGGGTGTCGTTCCGCTGCCCCGCCTGCCACCAGCGGATCCGGGTCCCGGTCCGCGGGCGGCTCCAGGCGCGCTGCGGACTGTGCAAGACGCTGCTGGACTGCGATACGTGACCGAGCGCCGGGCGGTGGCCGAAGGGCGGACGGTCAGCACCGGGGCAGCCGCCGGTCGAAGAACCGCCGTACGTGGTGCCGCACCACGGGCACCGATACGGCCGGATCGAGCGCGCCGACCAGCATGACCCGGTCTGTTCGCGGCATCAGCCCGGCGGCCTGCAACTGGGGCGCCATGGCGGCGTAGTCGGTGAACACCGCGTGTGCGGCGTGGTCGATCCGCCGGCGGCGGGCGAGTCCTCGCGAGCGGGCGAGCAGGGCCGACCAGGAGCGTGCCATCTCCTTGCGGCCGGGGAAGCCGTCGGTGCACAGGAGGAGCAGCGGCCGGTCGGCTCCGCAGCGGGCGACCGGAAACAACTCCCCTTCGCGGCCCGGGCCCGGCGTCGTGGGCGGGTGGTCCAGGTAGCCCTCCATGTTGACCGCCGCGCCGATGCGGCGGTCCTCGTGCATCGCCTCGGCCGCGGCGGTGCCACCGGCCGAGTGGCCGTAGACCCCCACCCGCCGCAGGTCCAGCGCACGTCCGAGGTCCTTCGGCAGCGGGCGGCCCGCCGCGTCGGGGTTGCCCCCGCCGGCCAGGACCGTCAACTGGTCCAGGACGAACCGGAGGTCCGCGATCCGGGTGCTGATGGCGGTGCGGAAGATCTCCGGGGACGTCCGCGGGTCGCCCCGGAGGACGGTCGGCCGGACCCGCCCCCGTCCCGTCATCGCGGTGGGGAAGGCGACCTCGCTCGCGTCGCCGGGGTGGTCGACGGTCACCACCACATAGCCGTGGCTGGCCAGTTCCTCGGCGAGCCCGGTGCCCAGGGTGCGTGGATCGGCGCCGCCCGGACTGTAGAGCAGCACCGGGCGCCGTACCGGCTGCGCGGGCGCGCCCGTATGCGCATGCGTCCGGGTGGCCGCCCAGTTCACACCGGACGCGGGAAGGTGGTGGACGGTGGCGTCGATCGTCGCGAACAGCGCCGCGGCGTCCGCGGTCATCTGCGGGGCCACCGGGTATCCGTGGACGGTGCGGGCCGGGTAGAACACCGTGGCCATCACCTCCCGCACGGGGATCGCGGGTTTCCACGGGTCGCGCCGGGCACGGTCGGCCAGGTACAGCGTGGTGTGGCCGATGCGGTGCGGGCCGGTGGGCGCCGGCAGCCGCAGGGCCGGGCCGGGCGCGGGCGCCGGCGCCCCGGGCCCGGCCGGTGCGCGGCCGGAGCCGCCGGTGAGCAGCAGCGCGGCGGCCAGCGCGGCCGAGGCGGTGACGGTCCGCCGGCCGGGCGCGCCGGCGCCATGAGTGAATGAGGAGGACATGCCCGCATGCTGGCGTCCGGCCGCGCCGCCGGGCGAACGTTGAGGGCGGACTCTAAAGGATGGCGCCGCACCGCGAGGGAGAGCAGTGATACGGATCCGCTTCACGGCCGCGGACTTCGCCCGCGTCCGGTTCGCTCCCCGGCCGGCCCCGCTGCTGGAGCTGAACACGGCCCTGATGCGGATGTGCCGCCCCGACGACGCCGTGCTCTTCGGCCGCTGGCGGCAACGGCTGCTGCGGTCGCTGCCGGCCGCCGCCGCACCCCTGGGCGACCTGGTCCCCGCGGACCAGGCCCCCGCGTTCCTCGATGTGTTCAGCGACAGCCTGGCGGAGGGCCTGGACGCGGTACGGGCCGCCCGCCCGGAACTGGTCCGCTCCGAGATCGAGCGGGTCTACGCCCGGCACCCGGCCCCGCCTCCGCCGTGGCTCCGCGGTCTGCACCGGGGCGACGCCGAGGCCTGGCGCCTGCTGCGCCGCGCACAGCACGCGGCGTTCGACACGGCGCTGCGCCCCGTGTGGCCCGTGGTGCAGGACCTGCACCGGACGGAGTTCGGCCGCCATGCGCTGACCGTGGCCGAGCACGGCATCGGTGCCGCGCTCGACCGGCTCGTCCCGGGCGGCCGACTGCACGGTGACGTCTGGGAGTTCACGGCCGCCCGGGAGGCGCACTTCGCGCTGGACGGCCGCGGCCTGGTGCTCCGGCCCACCTTCCACTGGACCGGCCGCCCGCTCATCGCCGACCTGCCCGGCCGCCCCCTGTACCTGACCTACCCCGCCGGGCCGGGCCTGCCGCTCACTGCGGACGGGGCGGGCGGCGGCGCCGACGGCGCGCTCGCCGAGGTGCTCGGACGCACCCGCCTGCGCATCCTGCTCCTGCTCGCGACGGAGCACACCACCAGCCGGCTCGCCCGCCGGCTGGGCGTCAGCAACGCCACCGTCTCCGCCCACACCGCCGCGCTGCGCGGCGCGGGCCTGATCACCACGGTCCGGGCGGGCCGTGCCGTACTGCACCGGCGCACCGCCCTGGGCACCCTGCTGGTCCGGGAACACCGCGGCGACGGGCCCCGGAACACCGGGGAGCCGCGGCCCTGAGACCTGTCCGACGGGCCAGGACCGGAGAGGCCCTAGACCCACCCCTCCAGCCCCGCCAGGAAGCCCTCGAAGTCGTCGCGGTGGATGGTGTGGCCGGCGCCGCGCACGGTGCGGACCTCGAAGCCGCGGTCGGTGAGCGCGGCGGCCGTCCCCTCGGGGAAGAAGAAGCCCTCGCCCGCGATCTGGACCAGCGAGGGGACGACCGGCTTCTCGGGTGTCCAGTCCTGGAGACGCTGGTCGGACAGCGCCAGGGCGGTCCGGCTGTCCCAGTCCGCGAGCGTGGCGAGTTCGATGTGCACATCGGCGTCGTTCCAGCCCGGGTTGAAGGTCCGTACCCGCGCGGCGTCGGCGGTCTTGAAGGTGACGAACACACCGGGGTCGACATGGCCGAGCCCGGCGAGCGACCAGGCCGGATCGCTGTAGACCGCGCGCCGCGGCTGCAGCCGCTCCACGGCCAGGGAGAGGGCCAGGCCGCCCAGGGAGTGTCCGATGACGACCTCGGGGGCGGCCGGCAGGGTCTCGACGAGGTCGTCGGCGAAGAGTTCGGGGGTGTAGGCGCCGCGCGGGCTGCGGCCGTGGCCGCGCAGGTCGACGGCGAGGACGCGGTAGCCCCGCGCGGCGAGCGCCGGACCGACCCGGTGCCAGGTGCGGTGGTCGGACATCATCCCGTGGACCAGCACCGCGGTCCGTTCGCCGGTGCCCCATTCGTGGGTGTGCAGCTGCATGCCCGTGCCTCTCTCCCGCAGGTCCGTTCTCCGGCGCCCGGCGCTCTTGGACCCGGTTCCCCGGACCGGGGCCGCACCGGCCAGAGATTACACGTGTCAGTACGCGCGGGGGCCGTTCCGCGGCTCCGACCCGCCGGGCAGAACCGCTGTGCGAGGATGCCCAGCAGCATGACTGACCCAGCCGGCCCGCGGGCCACTCCGACGCCCCCAGCACCCCCGACCAGCACGGCCGTTGCCCGGCGCGCCGGGGTTTCGCGGGCGACCGTCTCGTACGTCCTGAACGGGCAGGCCGACGGGCGGGTCGGCGAGCGCACCCAGGCGAAGGTCCGGGCGGCCGCCGAGGAGCTGGGGTACGTACCGCACGCCGCGGCCCGGAGCCTGCGGGCCGGCCGGGGCAGCATCGTGCTGCTGGCCGCGCCCGCCGGCACGGTGCCGGCCTTCGGCAGCCTGTTCACCCGCTTTCTGGCGGGTTTCCAGAGCGCGCTGCACGGCCTCGGCTACACCTGCGTGCTGCACGGCGCACCCGCCGCCTCCCCGGTGGCGGCCGCCCGCGCCTGGGCCGAACTACGGCCGGCCGCCGTGCTGACCCTGCACGGCCCGCCGCTGGACGCGGCCGCCGTGGCGCTGCTGCACCGCTCCGGCACCGCCGCGGTCCTCACCCACGGCCCGTCGGCACCCCCCGGCGCGCACACCCTGCTGCTCGACCAGCGGGAGGCCGGCCTGCGGGCGGGTGAGCACCTGCTGGCCGGCGGGCGGCGCCGGATCGGTGTGGTCCGGCCCGCCGAACCGGAGCTCGCGGCCTTCGCGGGGCCCCGCCTGGCAGGTGTACGGGACGCGGCGGCCGCCCACCCGGGCGCCGAGGTGCGGCCGCTGGACCTCGCGCTCTGCGAGGAGTCCGCGGCGCGGCTGGCCGCCGACTGGCCGCGGTGGGGCCTGGATTCGGTGTTCGCGTACAACGACGAGTACGCGATGCTGCTGATGCGGGCCCTCCAGGACGCCGGACACACGATCGGCGCCGGATCGCCCGACCGGATCGCGGTGGTGGGCGCGGACGATCTGCTGCTGGCCCGGCTGCTGCGCCCGCGTCTGACGAGCGTCCGCGCCGAGATCACCGCGCCGGAGCGGATCGCGGAACTGGTCGCCGCACTCATCCGCGCTCCCGGCACCGCCCCCGCGACCCACCGGCTGGGCACCTTCCGCATCGAGGCCCGCGACTCCGGCTGAGGCGCCCGCGCCCGCAGTCGGGGCCGCCGCGCCCCGGCCCTCACAGCCAGTCCTTCTCCGGTGCCGCCGCCCTCAGCACCTCCCGGGCGCCGCCGCGGATCGGCCCGCCGTGCGCCACGCACACCGTGTCGACGTCGTCGAGGGCGGCGAGCCGCCGGAAGGACGCGATGGCCGTCTCCCGTGCGACGTTGAACGGCCCGAGGACCGCGCGGCCGCCGTCGGGGTCCGTACCGATGACGTCACCGGGGAACAGCAGCCGGCTCCCGGGCAGGTGCAGCGCTATCCCGCCGGGCGTGTGGCCGGGGACGTGGAGCACGCGCACCGGCTCCGGCCAGCCGTCGAGGGTGTCGCCGTCGTGCAGTGCGACATCGACCTCGACCGGGCGGGGCGCCGGTGCCCCGGAGGCCGCGAGGTGCGCCATGACCCCTTCGTGCAGCGGCTGTTCGGCGGCGGTGAGGACGGCTGCGGGTTCGGGGGCGGCGCCGCGGATGTACGGGGCGTCCAGCGCGCCGGCCAGTACGCGGGCGCCGGTGGCGGCGACGAGGTCGGCGGCGGATCCCATGTGGTCCATGTGGCAGTGGGTGAGCACGATCTGGCGCAGCTGCCGCGGCCGGCCGCCGAGCCGGGCCAGCGCGTCGAGGATGGCCGGGGCCGAGCCGGGGATGCCGGTGTCGACCAGCGCGTATCCGTCGTCGGGGAGCGCGACGGCGTACACGTGCCCGACGGGGAAGGGGAGTTGCCAGACGGTGGGGGTGATCCGGGTGGGGGTGTCCATGGCGCGGACGCTACGGGGAGGGCGGGCCGCCGTGGCCGGTTTGCGCCGTGGGCGGATTGAGCGCACCGCGAAACGCGGCCGGATTGGGCCGGAACCCGTCTTGCCTGTGGCACGTCACAGTGCCGACCCAAGGAGGCATGTCATGCGAGGATCCCACCTCTCCCGCACCCGTTCGCTCGCCGCCGCGCTCGCGCTGGCGGCGTCCGGCGCCGTCGCCCTGTCCGGCTGCGGCCAGAAACAGCAGACCGTGGGCAGCGCGCCCGCGCCGAAGAAGTTGGACGCGTTCGAGCGCCGGGCGGAGCAGATAGTGCGGGACTGGCCGAAGGTCTCGCCGGTGCCGGGGCGCAAGGAGGCGCTGCTGCCGCTGGTCGGCGCGGAGCGGCCCAAGGACACCGGCGTACGGGAGATCACGGTGACCGTCGGGCACAGTGCCTGCGATGCCCGCTTCGGCGCGCGCAGCCATGAGTCCAAGGGCCTGGTGGTGGTGACCGGCTGGGGCAAGAAGAAGAGCGCCAAGGGGATGTGCACCGAGATGCTGGCCACGGACAAGGTGAAGATCAAGCTCAAGGGCGCGCTGGCGGACCGCAAGGTCGTGGACGCGGCCACCGGCAAGCAGCTGTTCAAGGACTGACCGCCGCCGGCCGGGCGCGGGGGCCGCGACCTGCGGCCTCCCGGCCCGCCCGGTGGCGGCGGGGCCGGCGCCCGGCGCGGGCGGCGGTGCGTCAACGTGTCGTACGGGTACCGCCGTTGATGTGGAGCACCTGGCCGGTCAGGTGCCGGGCCGCCGGTGAGGCCAGGAAGGCGACCGTCCCCGCGATGTCGGCCGGGGAGCCCGCGCGGCCCACGGCCGAGGCGGCCACCAGGCTCTCGCGGCGCTCGCCGGTGAGCTTGTCGCGGAAGAATTCGGTGTCGGCGACATAGCCGGGCGCGACGACGTTCGCGGTGATGTCGCGGGGGCCGAGTGTCCGCGACAGCTCGACGTTCCAGGAGGCGAGGCCGGCCTTGGCCGCCCCGTAGGAGCCGGCGCCCTGGTCGGCGGCGATCGAACCGATGTGGACGACGGCGCCGCCGGGCGCCAGCCGGTCCTCCACCGCCCTGGTGGTCAGCGCGGCGCTGAGCAGGTTCGCGTCGAGGTTGGCGCGGAAGCCGCGGGCGTACGCCGCGAGGTCGGCGGCGCCGTCGGAGTCCAGGTCGGTGTTGCCGCCGGCGTTGTTGACCAGGACGTCGATCCGGGCGGGGAGTTGGGCGAGCAGCGCGGTGAGCGCGTCGGGGTCGGTGTGGTCGCAGACCTGGGGGCGGATGCCCGGGTGGCCGGCGGCCGCTTCCTGGAGGGGGCCGGGGCGGCGGCCGGTGACGATGACCTCGTCCCCCTGGGCCGCGAAGTGGCGGGCGACGGCGCACCCGATGCCGGTTCCGCCGCCGGTGACCAGGATGGTGCGTGACATACGCTGAGCTCCGTCCAATGTTCAGCCCTAAATCCAACCTGGACCCAGGGCACGTTCAGATCTAAATTTAGACCTGAACATAACATCACCGGGAGGGCCAGTGGCAAGAGATTCCGAGGCGCGGGACGACGACGGACGCCCCGTGACGCACGCCTCCCCCTACCCCGTCGAGGAGATCGCCGCCGCCTGGGAGCGCGAACGCCCCGGCACTCCGGTGTCCTCCATCGGGATCGTGACGCCCATCTGGCAGCTGGCCAAGCTGCTGGGCGACGACCGGCGGCGGGTACTGGCCGCCGCCGGGGTGGACCCGGCCACCCTCGACCTGCTCAGCGTGCTGCGCCGCAGCGGTGAGCCGTACACCCTGACGACCCGTGAGCTCAGCCGGCGCTCGATGATCACCGCGGGGGCGATCTCCCAGCGGGTGGCGCGCGCCGAGCGCGAGGGGCTGGTGACCCGGCAGCCGGGCGCGGGCCGGACACGCACCGTCCTGGTCGAACTGACCCCGGCCGGCCATGAGCTGGTCGAGGCCACCGTCGACCAGGTGCTCTGCCGCGAGGCCGAGTTGATCGGCGGCCTGACGCCCGAGCAGCAGACGCAGCTCGCCGCGCTGCTGCGGATCCTGCTCCAGGACACCCAGCACAGGCTCGGCGACGACCGCATCCGCCACGTCGGCGAGGACTGAGCGCCCCTCCCGGGCGCCCGTACGGCGGTCAGGTGCGCGGGGACGTGAGCGCGAGGGACGGGAAGAGCGCACCGTCGGGCAGGCCGAGCAGCTCCCGGAAGGCCGTACGGCCGGCCTCGGTGACGCTGAGGATGCGGGTGGTGGGCGACTTGACGATCCACGCGCGGTCCACGGCGTGGCGGTAGAGGGCGGCACCGACCGCGCCGGAGAGGTGCTGGCGGCGCACCGTCCAGTCGAAGCAGGTGCGGACATGGGCGCGGTGGGCGGCCGAGGGGCCGGTGTCGGGGATGCCGAGGGCGGTCAGCCACGCGGCGCCGTCGGCGGTCAGCACCAGACCGTAGTCCCGGGCGAGCAGGCCGCGTTCGGTCATCGCTTCGGCGACGGCGACGCCGAGGGCGCCGGCGATGTGGTCGTAGCACGTACGGGCGTGGTGCAGGGCCCTGCGCTGGTTGGCCTCGGCCAGGGAGCGGATCGGGACATGGCGGTAGGGGGCCAGGCCGGCGAGGTTCTCCAGGATCTCGGCGGCGTCCGGCCCGGCGAGGCGTACATAGCGCCGCCGGCCCTGGCGCTCCTCGGCGAGCAGGCCGCCGGAGACCAGGAGGTTGAGGTGTTCGGTGGCCGTGGAGGGCGCCACCGCGGCGTATTCGGCGAGTTCACCGGCGGTCCAGGTGCCGCCGTCGAGCAGGGCCATGCAGATGGCGGCGCGGGTGCGGTCCGCGAGCAGCGCCGCGAGAGCGGCGAGATCGGGAGTCTCCGCGAGGCTTTCCTGATCGGCGTCCCATCGGTTCATGTACACAGAGTAACCTCTGATAACATTTCGGTGAGCACCGAATCATCCGGCTTCTATCCTCAACGGCATGAAAGGCGCGCTGGAGAAGAGCAGTTCGGTCACCCCGGCGCTGCTGTCCACGGAGAATGACGACGGAACATTCGTGCTGGTCGAGCTGCGGATCCGGTGGGAGCTCGGCCCGGTCGTGAGCCTTTGGCTGCCGACCCGCGGGCGTACCGCGAGGAACCTCGCGGTACGCCCGGACGTGGTGTTCAATCTGCCGCCGGACGCGACGGGGACCGAGGAAGGGACGGGCGCCATGGCGCCGTCGACGGACGCACCCTGGACGGAGCCGTCCGAACTGGTACGGCCACCCCGACTGGTGCACTGTCCGGTCCAGTTGGAGGCCCGCCGGGTCGGTGAGCGCACGGTGACCGACGGGGCCTGGACACAGATCGAGGCGCAGGTGCTGCGGGTGCATGCCGACCCGCGGTGGGTCCTGCCGCTGAGCGACCGGCGGATCGACCTGGGGGCGTGGCATCCACCGGTGCACGACTTCCGGCCGACCGCCGCTCCCCCGGCCCAGACCGTACCGGCACCCGCCCGGGAGCTGGCCCGGCAGTTGGGGCGGCGCTTCCCTACGGAGCGGAGCGGCTCGTCGGGCGGCTCGTACTCGTAGAGCGGCCCGTACTCGTAGAGCGGCCCGTAGGGGGCGGGCGAACAGATTCCCTAGGGGACGCGAACGCCCCCTGCGGGGCCACAACGGGGGCGGGGCAGGGGGTATTCCCGGAAGGACGGCGGGGCAGGGGGAATCCCGGAAGGACGGCGGGGCAGGGAAATTTCCCGGAAAGACCCGCGGCGCCTGCCCTCCGGTCGGGGGGAGGGGACAGGCGCCGCGGTCGGGAGCCGGGGGCTTCCCCGGATCCCATGCCTCCGTACGACGTTGTACGGGACATTCAGGGACGGTCGCTCACACGGTCAGTGCGCGGTCCGTCGGCTTGATGGGAGCGGGCAGGGCGCTGGCTCCGGTCAGGAAGCGGTCCACGCCGCGGGCGGCGGAGCGGCCCTCGGCGATGGCCCAGACGATGAGGGACTGGCCGCGGCCCGCGTCACCGGCGACGAACACGCCGGGGACGTTGGTGGCGAAGTCACCGTCACGGGCGACGTTGCCGCGCTCGTCGAGCTCCAGGCCGAACTGCTCGACCAGGCCGTTCTCCTGGTCGGTGCCGGTGAAGCCCATCGCGAGGGTGACCAGCTGGGCGGGGATACGACGCTCCGTGCCCGGCTTCTGCTCCAGCTTGCCGTCCTTGAACTCCACCTCGGCCAGGTGCAGCCACTGGACGTTGCCGTCCTCGTCGCCCTCGAAGTGGGTCGTGGAGACGGAGTAGACCCGCTCGCCGCCCTCCTCGTGTGCGGAGGTGACCTTGTAGAGCATGGGGAAGGTCGGCCAGGGCTGGTTGGCGTTCCGCTCCTCGCCCGGCCTGGGCATGATCTCCAGCTGGGTGACGGAGGCCGCGCCCTGGCGGTGGGCGGTGCCGACGCAGTCCGCGCCGGTGTCGCCGCCGCCGATGACCACGACGTGCTTGCCCTCGGCGGTGATCGGGGCGACCGTCAGATCGCCCTCCTGCACCTTGTTGGCGAGCGGCAGGTACTCCATCGCGAAGTGGATGCCCTTGAGGTCACGGCCGGGCACCGGCAGATCGCGGGAGGTGGTGGCGCCGGCGGCGAGGACGACGGCGTCGTAGCGCTTGCGCAGCTTCTTGGCGTCGATGTCGCGGCCGATCTCCACCTCCGTACGGAACTTGGTGCCCTCCGCGCGCATCTGCTCGATACGGCGGTTGATGTGGCGCTTCTCCATCTTGAACTCGGGGATGCCGTAGCGGAGGAGCCCGCCGATACGGTCCGCGCGCTCGTAGACGGCGACGGTGTGGCCGGCCCGGGTCAGCTGCTGGGCGGCGGCCAGGCCGGCGGGTCCTGAGCCGATGACGGCGACGGTCTTGCCGGAGAGGCGCTCGGGCGGCTGCGGGGTGACGTCGCCGTTGTCCCACGCCTTGTCGATGATGGAGACCTCGACGTTCTTGATGGTCACCGGCGGCTGGTTGATGCCCAGCACACAGGCGGCCTCACAAGGAGCGGGGCACAGGCGACCGGTGAACTCCGGGAAGTTGTTGGTCGCGTGCAGCCGCTCGCTGGCCTCGGTCCAGTCCTCGCGGTAGGCGTAGTCGTTCCACTCGGGGATGAGGTTGCCGAGCGGACAGCCGTTGTGGCAGAAGGGGATGCCGCAGTCCATGCAGCGCGACGCCTGCTTGCTGATGATCGGCAGCAGGGAGCCGGGCTGGTAGACCTCGTTCCAGTCCTTGACGCGCTCCTCGACGGGGCGGGTCTTGGCGATCTCGCGCTCGTGGGTCAGGAAGCCCTTGGGGTCAGCCATTGGTCGCCGCCTCCATCATCTTCTCGTGGGTCTCGGACTCGGAGAGTCCGGCTCGCTCGGCGGCGTCCTTGGCGGCGAGCACTGCCTGGTAGGTGGCCGGGACGACCTTGCTGAAGCGGGCGGCGGCCGCGTCCCAGTCGGCGAGGAGCTTGGCGGCGACGGTGGAGCCGGTCTCCTCCTGGTGGCGGCGCACGACGTCGTGCAGCCACTGCTTGTCGGTGTCGTCCAGCGCGTGGACCGCCTCGACGAGCTCCTTGTTGACGTTGTCCTTGTCCAGGTCGATGACGTACGCGAAACCGCCGGACATACCGGCCGCGAAGTTGCGGCCCGTCTCACCGAGCACGACCGCGTTGCCGCCGGTCATGTACTCGCAGCCGTGGTCGCCGACGCCCTCGGAGACCACCGTCGCACCGGAGTTGCGGACGCAGAAGCGCTCGCCGACCCGCCCGCGCAGGAACAGCTCGCCGCCGGTGGCGCCGTAGGCGAGGGTGTTGCCCGCGATGGTGGAGTACTCCGCCAGGTGGTCGGCGCCGCGGTCGGGGCGGACGACGATCCGGCCGCCCGACAGGCCCTTGCCGACGTAGTCGTTGGCGTCGCCCTCCAGGCGCAGCGTGACACCGCGCGGCAGGAACGCGCCGAAGGACTGGCCGGCCGAGCCGGTGAAGGTGATGTCGATGGTGTCGTCGGGCAGGCCCGCGCCACCGAACTTCTTGGTCACCTCGTGGCCGAGCATGGTGCCGACCGTGCGGTTGATGTTCCGCACGGCGACCTGGGCGCGTACGGGCTGCGCGGCCTCGGCGGTGTCGGCGGCGAGCGCGTCGGCGGCGAGCTTGATCAGCTCGTTGTCGAGCGCCTTCTCCAGACCGTGGTCCTGGAGGGTGATCTGGTGGCGGACCGCGCCTTCGGGCAGCTCGGGGACGTGCAGCAGCGGGGCCAGGTCCAGGCCCTGTGCCTTCCAGTGGTCCACGGCCTTGGTGGTGTCCAGCAGCTCGGCGTGGCCGACGGCCTCTTCGAGGGTCCTGAAGCCCAGCTCGGCGAGGAGCTCGCGGACCTCCTCGGCGATGAACTCGAAGAAGTTGACGACGTAGTCGGCCTTGCCGCTGAACCGCTCGCGCAGCGTCGGGTTCTGGGTGGCGATGCCGACCGGGCAGGTGTCCAGGTGGCAGACGCGCATCATGACGCAGCCGGAGACGACCAGCGGGGCGGTCGCGAAGCCGTACTCCTCGGCGCCCAGCAGGGCGGCGATGATGACGTCGCGGCCGGTCTTGAGCTGGCCGTCGGTCTGCACCACGATCCGGTCGCGCAGGCCGTTGAGCAGCAGGGTCTGCTGGGTCTCGGCGAGGCCGAGCTCCCAGGGGCCGCCCGCGTGCTTGAGCGAGGTGAGCGGGGAGGCGCCGGTGCCGCCGTCGTGGCCGGAGATGAGGACCACGTCCGCGTGCGCCTTGGACACACCGGCCGCGACCGTGCCGACGCCGACCTCCGACACCAGCTTCACGTGGATACGTGCCGCCGGGTTGGCGTTCTTGAGGTCGTGGATCAGCTGAGCCAGGTCCTCGATGGAGTAGATGTCGTGGTGCGGGGGCGGGGAGATCAGGCCGACGCCCGGGGTGGAGTGCCGGGTCTTGGCGACCCAGGGGTAGACCTTGTGGCCGGGCAGCTGGCCGCCCTCGCCGGGCTTGGCGCCCTGCGCCATCTTGATCTGGATGTCGTCGGAGTTGACCAGGTACTCGCTGGTGACACCGAAGCGGCCGGAGGCGACCTGCTTGATGGACGAGCGGCGCGCCGGGTCGTAGAGGCGCTCGGGGTCCTCGCCGCCCTCACCGGTGTTGGACTTGCCGCCCAGCCGGTTCATGGCGATGGCGAGGGTCTCGTGCGCCTCCTGGGAGATGGAGCCGTACGACATGGCGCCCGTGGAGAAGCGCTTGACGATCTCGGAGACCGGCTCGACCTCGTCGAGGGGGATCGGCTGCCGGTCCGACTTGAAGCCGAACAGGCCGCGCAGCGTCATCAGGCGCTCGGACTGCTCGTTCACCCGGTCGGTGTACTTCTTGAAGATGTCGTAGCGGCGCGAGCGGGTGGAGTGCTGGAGCCGGAAGACGGTGTCCGGGTCGAAGAGGTGCGGCTCGCCCTCGCGGCGCCACTGGTACTCGCCACCGATGTCCAGCGCGCGGTGGGTGGCGGCGATGCCGGAGACCGGGTAGGCCTTGGTGTGCCGGGCCGCGACCTCCTTGGCGATGATGTCCAGGCCGGCGCCGCCGATCTTGGTGGCGGTGCCGTGGAAGTACTTCGCGACGAATTCCTCGTCCAGGCCGACGGCCTCGAAGACCTGCGCGCCCCGGTAGGAGGCGACGGTGGAGATGCCCATCTTGGACATGACCTTCAGGACGCCCTTGCCGAGCGCCTTGATGAGGTTCCTGATGGCCGCCTCGGGCTCGATGCCCGGCAGGAACGTGCCGGCGCGGACCAGGTCCTCGACGGACTCCATCGCCAGGTAGGGGTTGACCGCGGCCGCGCCGTAGCCGATCAGCAGGGCGACGTGGTGCACCTCGCGGACGTCGCCGGCCTCGACGAGCAGACCGACCTGGGTGCGGGTCTTGGTGGCGATGAGGTGGTGGTGGACCGCGGAGGTCAGCAGCAGCGACGGGATCGGTGCGTGCTCGGCGTCGGAGTGGCGGTCGGAGAGGACGATCAGCCGGGCGCCGTCCTCGATGGCGGCGTCGGCCTCGGCGCAGATCTCCTCGATCCGGGCGGCCAGCGACTCGCCGCCGCCGGAGACCCGGTAGAGGCCGGAGAGCGTCACGGCCTTCATGCCGGGCATGTCGCCGTCGGCGTTGATGTGGACGAGCTTGGCCAGCTCGTCGTTGTCGATGACCGGGAAGGGCAGGGTCACGCTGCGGCAGGAGGCCGCGGTGGGCTCCAGGAGGTTGCCCTGCGGGCCGAGCGAGGAGATCAGCGAGGTGACCAGTTCCTCGCGGATGGCGTCCAGCGGCGGGTTGGTGACCTGTGCGAAGAGCTGGGTGAAGTAGTCGAAGAGCAGCCGGGGGCGCTCGGAGAGCGCGGCGATCGGCGAGTCGGTGCCCATCGAGCCGATCGGCTCGGCGCCGGCCTTGGCCATCGGGGCGAGGATGACCCGCAGCTCCTCCTCGGTGTAGCCGAAGGTCTGCTGGCGGCGGGTGACCGAGGCGTGGGTGTGCACGATGTGCTCGCGCTCGGGCAGGTCGGCGAGCTCGATCAGGCCGGAGTCCAGCCAGTCCTGGTAGGGGTGCTCGGCGGCGAGCTGCGCCTTGATCTCGTCGTCCTCGATGATGCGGTGCTCGGCGGTGTCGACGAGGAACATCCGGCCGGGCTGGAGGCGGCCCTTGCGGACGACCTTGGACGGGTCGATGTCCAGGACGCCGACCTCGGAGGAGAGCACGACCAGGCCGTCGTCGGTGACCCAGTAGCGGCCGGGGCGCAGACCGTTGCGGTCGAGGACCGCGCCGACCTGGGTGCCGTCGGTGAAGGTGACGCAGGCCGGGCCGTCCCAGGGCTCCATCATCGTGGAGTGGTACTGGTAGAAGGCGCGCCGGGCCGGGTCCATGGAGGTGGAGTTCTCCCAGGCCTCCGGGACCATCATCAGCACCGAGTGCGGCAGCGAGCGGCCGCCGAGGTGGAGCAGCTCCAGGACCTCGTCGAAGGAGGCGGAGTCGGAGGCGTCCGGGGTGCAGACCGGGAAGAGCCGGTCCAGCTGCTCGGCGTTGTCCGCGCCGAAGAGCTTCGACGCCAGCTGCGACTCGCGGGCGCGCATCCAGTTGCGGTTGCCCTTGACCGTGTTGATCTCGCCGTTGTGCGCGACGAAGCGGTACGGGTGGGCCAGCGGCCAGCTCGGGAAGGTGTTGGTGGAGAACCGCGAGTGGACCAGCGCGATGGCGGTGGCGAAGCGGCGGTCGGACAGGTCCGGGAAGAAGGGCTCCAGCTGGCCGGTGGTCAGCATGCCCTTGTAGACGATGGTCCGGGCGGACAGCGAGGGGAAGTAGACGCCCGCCTCGCGCTCGGCGCGCTTGCGCAGCGCGAAGGCCTTGCGGTCCAGGGCCAGGCCGGTGTTCTCGCCGTCGCCGACGAAGAGCTGGGAGAAGGCCGGCATGGTGGCGCGGGCGCCGTTGCCGAGCAGCTGCGGGGCGACGGGGACGACGCGCCAGCCGATGACGTCCAGGCCTTCCTCGACGGCGATCGTCTCGATGCGTGAGACGGCTGCGGCCGCTTCCTGGGCATCGGAGGGGAGGAAGGCGATGCCGACGGCGTAGGCGCCGGCCTCGGGGAGCTCGAAGGTGACGTTCTCGCGCAGGAAGGCGTCCGGCACCTGGAGCAGGATGCCGGCGCCGTCACCCGAGTCGGGCTCCGAGCCGGTGGCACCGCGGTGCTCCAGATTCGTCAGGACGGTGAGGGCCTGTTCGACCAGCGCGTGGCTGGCCTCGCCGGTGAGGGTGGCCACAAAGCCGACGCCGCAGGCGTCGTGCTCGTTGCGCGGGTCGTACATCCCCTGCTGGGCGGGGCGCCCGTCCATGGGCGACCAGGCGGCGCTGGTGGCGCTGCCGGTGGTCGCGGAGTGCGTGGACGCGGAACGCATCGGCTCTCCCAACGTCGTCGTGGCATAGGCATTGCCGAGGGACGACGTTGGCCCTCCGCGAAATTTCGTGCAGGTTACAGGATGGCCCCCTTCTCGAAAAGCGAAAGGAGGCTTCCAACATGCGGACACCGCGGCGCGGTGATCAAAGGACGCGGACGGAATCGAGGCCGTCCCACAGGGCGGCGTTCGGCGAGCGACATTGCCCGCGACGCCAGGGCCTTATGCCCGGCCGTCAACAAACCGAAACCGCTGGGTAACAGAGTAATTATGCTGTCACCCGTATGACACATCACCGACGCCTCAGCCTACGACGGTTCCGAACACCGATCCCAGGATGTACGTCACACCCGCGGCCGCGCCACCGAGGGCGAGTTGCCGCAGCCCGCTGAACCACCACGAACGCGCCGTCACACGCGCCACGACAGCACCGCAGGCAAAGAGCCCCACCAGCGCCAGCAGCACCGCGGGCCAGATGGCGGAAGCCCCCAACAGGTAAGGAAGGACAGGCAGAAGCGCGCCCAGCGCAAACGATCCAAAGGACGAAACGGCGGCGACGGCGGGCGACGGAAGGTCGGACGGGTCGATGCCCAACTCCTCGCGGGCGTGGATCTCCAGGGCCTGCTCGGGGTCCCGGGAGAGCTGTTCGGCGACCTGGCGGGCGAGTGCCGGCTCGACGCCGCGCGACGCGTAGAGGGCCGCCAGCTCCGCCTGCTCGTCCTTCGGGTGCCTGCGCAGCTCGGCCCGCTCGACATCCAGCTCGGCCTGCACCAGCTCGCGCTGCGAGGCGACCGAGGTGTACTCCCCGGCGGCCATGGAGAAGGCACCGGCGGCCAGGCCGGCGAGGCCGGTGATGACGATCGTCTGCTGGGACAGCGCGCCGCCGGCGACACCCGTCATCAGGGCGAGGTTCGAGACCAGACCGTCCATCGCGCCGAAGACGGCGGGGCGCAGCCAGCCGCCGTTCACATCGCGGTGGGTGTGGTTGTCGCGGTGGGCGGCGTGCGTCGGCGCCGCGGCGTCCATGATCTCCATGACGGACATATCGGGACCTACTCCCTTCAGCGAGGTGTGGGCCGATGGCGGCACTTCCCCCTCCAACACCTCGAAGCTATGCGCGAATTACCCTCCTCCGCTAGCAAGGAAGGCCGAACTTACCGCGCTGACCTGCGGGTTTTCCGCGACGTCGGTGCTGAGATCCCGATCACAGACGGTGCGGGGGCACGCCCGCACCGCCGTCCGGAGGCGACTGCGGGGCCTCACCGGGGAGTCGACCGGGTGACCCTGCCGCCCGGGGCAGGAGAGGCGGCCCGCCGCGTGGCACGGATACGGCGTGAACCAGCGCAGCGAGCGAACCACGGAAGGGCACCCCGCGCCGCCGGCGGCGGACGCCCCCGCCGCCGGCGGCCGCGTACCCGACCGGGCCCGCGGCGCGCTGCTCGGGCTGGCCGTCGGTGACGCGCTCGGCGCCCCCGCGGAGAACATGAAGCCCTCTCAGATCCGCCGCCGCTGGGGCCGGATCGAGGGGTACGTCGAGGACGACCCGGCCGGCACCGACGACACCGAGTACGCCATCTTCTCCGGGCTGCTGCTGGCGGCGCACGGCTCGGACCTGACCGTCGCCCATGTCGAGGCCGCCTGGCACCAGTGGATCGCCGACCGCGACGAGGGGCCGTTCCGCGGCGCCGGCTTCAGCGAACGCGGCACGCTGGAGAACCTGCGCCGCGGGCTGGCCGCGCCGATCTCGGCGCAGCACCGGCACGCCTGGAGCGACGGGCTGGCGATGCGCGCCGCGCCGTTCGGGGTGTTCGCCGCCGGCCGGCCCGCCGAGGCGGCCCGGCTGGTCGCCATCGACGGCACGGTCAGCCACGACGGCGAGGGGATCTACGGCGGCCGGGCGGTGGCCGCCGGGGTCGCGGCCGCCATGGTCGTCCCCCGCCAGGGCGCCGACTCGGTGGGCGCGGTGATCGCCGCCGCGCTCTCGGTCGTACCGGAGGACTCCTGGACCGCCCGCTCGCTGCGCCGCGCGGTGGGCGCGGCCCAGCGCTCCCGGCACGACCCGGGCATCACCCAGCTCGGGATCGAACGCGCGGTGCGCTCCGCCGTCGTGATCGGCGGCTACCCCTGGACGGATCTCGCGCCCGAGGCCGTCGGACTGGCCTTCGGCGCCTTCGCGGCGGCCCGCGGCGACTTCTCCGCCTCCGTGCTGACCGCGGTGAACATGGGCCGCGACGCCGACACCACGGCGGCGGTGGCCGGCGCGCTGGCCGGTGCGCTGTGCGGGGCCACGGCGATCCCCGAGGCCTGGGCCGGGGCGATCGGCCCGGCGCGCGGCAGCTGTCTGCCCTTGATGGCCGGCTACCACGTGCTGGACATCGCGGAGCTGCTGGCACCGGGCGGGGCGGGCCTCGGGGCCGTACCGGAGCCCGGGGCCGTACCGGAGCCCGGGGCGGGGGCCCCGGCCGGGGCGGGCGCCGTATGACCGGGGACACCGCCCGTGCCGCCGCGGCCGCCCCCGGTGACGCCGCCGGCGCCCGCAGCCGTATCGAGGGGCTGCTGCTGGGGCTGGCCGCGGGGGACGCCGCAGGATGGCCCGCGGCCCGGCACCGGGCGGCGCGGATGCCGGAGTGGACCCGGCGGCTGACCCGTGAGCTGGACACCTTCGCCGAGCAGAACGCCACCACCACGCTGCCCGTGCCGATCGCCCTCAACCAGCCGCCGGAGCCGCTGCGGCTCGGCCCCTCCGACGACGCCGAGTGGGCGGCCTTCACCGCCGAGTCGGTGCTCACCGCGGCCGGTGCGCTGCTGAGCGGCCTGGGCCGGGGCCGCCGCATGCGCGCGGCCCTGGACCTGGCCTGGAACGCGCTGGCCAACGAGGTCGCCGCGGCCGCCGACCGGGCGCCCGAGGTGGAGTCGGCCGTCCTGCCGCTGCGCGCCCGGATCTCCGTACGGGCCGGGCTCGGCAACCTCGCCGCCGGGCTGCGGCCGCCCGCCACCGGCCACGACAATCCGCACTTCTTCGACGACGCGGCGTGTGTCCGGGCCGCCGTACTGGCCGCGGTGCACCCCGGCCGGCCCGCCGCGGCGGCCGACCTGGCCGAGTACGACGCGCGCTACACCCAGGACGGCGACGGGGTGCACGGCGCCCGCGCGATGGCCGCCGCGGTCGCCGCCGCGCTCGGCGGGGCCCCGGCCGGCGGCTGTGTGGACGCGGCGCTCGGCCAGCTCCCCGACGGCACCGAGATCCGCCGCAACGCGCTGCACGCGGTCCGGCTCGTACACGCCTGCGCCCGGGACCGGCCCGGCCCCTCCGGCCGTCCGGGCGACGCGTTCGCGCTGGTGCCCGTGCTGGAGCACGAGATCGTCGACCACGTCTACAGCTACGGCATCGCCGCGGCCGAGACCGTCCCGGTCGCGCTGGCGCTCGTCCTGGCGACGGACGGGCGGGTCGCCGAGGCGGTACCGGCCGCCGCCTGCCTCTCCCGGGTCGCCGACTCCGCGCCCGCCCTGGCCGGCGCGCTGACCGGTGCGCTGGGCGGCGCCCCCGCCCTGCCGCGCACCTGGCGCGACGCCTGCCGGGTGCTGTCCGGCTGTGCGCTGCCGCGGCTGGCCGGCACGGACCTGGTCGAGCTGGCCGGGCGGCTCGCCGGCGCCGAACTGGCCGCCCCGCACCCCGCGCCCCGGGCCGCGTCCGGCTCCGGTTCGCCCGCCGCTTCGCCCCCAGCCGTCGTGGAGGCCGCCTTGGCCCCGCCCCTCTCCCCCACCGTGGAAGGACTCATCCGCACATGACGTACACCAGCGAGACGACACCGAGCGCGCCGGGCCTCCCCGACCCCCAGGTCACCCGGGTCCTGCCGGTCACACCCGGCGCACCGGTCGCCGCCGCCAAGGCGCCGTCCCTGGAGGACCGGGCGGCCGGCTGTCTGATCGGCGCCGCGGTCGGCGACGCGCTCGGCGGGGCGGTGGAGGGCCGGACGCCGGAGGAGATCGTCAAGCGGCACGGCGGCCCGGTCGAGGGCATCGTCGGCCCGTTCCACGACGACTGGCGCACCGCCCGCCCGATCGCCCCGTACCACAAGGGGAACGGGCATGTCACCGACGACACCCTGATGACCCATGCGCTGGTGCGGGTCTACGAGTCGGTGCGTGACCACCTCGACGCCTACGACATCGCCGACCACCTCGTTCCGGATCTGATCGGCACCCCGCGCTGGATCCCGGAGCTGGAGGCCGAGGCGCTGCCGCTGCAACGGATCTTCCTCGCCGAGAAGTGGATCGTGGCGCGGCTGCACTACGGGCACGCCGACCCCCGCGAGGCCGGCGTCGGAAACATCGTCAACTGCGGTGCGGCGATGTACATGGCGCCGGTCGGCGTCGTCAACGCCGGTAACCCGGACCGGGCCTACGCCGAGGCACTGGACGTCTCCGGTGCCCACCAGTCCTCCTACGGGCGGGAGGCGGCCGGGGTGTTCGCCGCGGCGGTGGCCGCCGCGTTCGCCCCCGAGGCGACCCCGTCCTCGGTCGTCGTCCAGGCGCTGCGGCTCGCGAAGGACGGCACCCGCGCCGCCATCGAAGCGGTCTGCGAGGCCGCGGCGCAGCTCTCCGACCCCGGGTCCGCGGCGGGGCGGCTGCGCGCGGCGGTCGCGCCCTTCGACACCGTCGGCCCGGACTACCGCAACCCCTCGCTCGGCGCCCGGCGCCCCTCCCGGCTGCACTCCGTCGAGGAACTCCCCATCGCCCTGGGCATGTTGCTGGTCGGCGGCGGCGACTTCCGGACCACCGTCCTGGGGTCGGTGAACTACGGGCGCGACTGCGACTCGATCGCCACGATGAGCGGCGCGCTGGCCGGCGCCCTGCGCGGCGCCTCGGCCGTACCCGCCGAGTGGGCCACGGAGGTCGCCCGTGCCAGCCGGCTGGACCTGCACGCGCCGGGGGCCGCGCTGGCCACCGTCGCCCGGGAGATCTTCACCCGCGACCGGGCCCGCGCCCGCACCCACGAGCAGGCCTTCACCGCGATCTCGGCGATCCCGGCGATGACGGCGGCGGGCGGGCGGTGACGACCACGGCGGTGGCCGCCGCCCGGCCGGCGCGCCCCGCACCCGGGGCGCCGCTGCGGGTGACCTGGGTGCAGCCCGAGGACCTGCTCGGACATGAGCTGCGGCAGGCGGCGCAGGACGGCCGGGACGCCGCCGCGATCGCCCACCGCTGGCGGGCGGCGGGCGGGGCACCGGCACCGGACCGGGCGGGCGCCTCCCCCGGCCCCGCGGACCCGTCCCTGCGCCGGCTGGCGGTGGCCCTGCTCGACGAACTCGCCGCGCTGCCCTGCCCGTCGGCGGCCGACGAACCCACGGACCTGACGGACATTCAGGCGGCGTGCGCACCGGGGCCGGCGGTCCGCGCCGAACCGGGCGGCACGGTGCCGGCCGCCCGGCTGGAGGCCGCCTGGCTCGGGCGGGCGGCCGGCTGTCTGCTCGGCAAGCCGGTGGAGAAGCTGCCGCTCGCCGGCATCCGCGCACTCGCCCGCGCGACCGGGAACTCGCCGCTGTCCTCGTACTTCAGCGGGACCGGCCTCGATCCCGCGCTGGCCGCGCGCCACCCCTGGAACCGCCGCAGCCGCGCCACCTCGCTCGCCGAGCACCTCGACGGGATGCCCGAGGACGACGACCTCAACTTCCCGCTGCTGGGCCTGCTGCTCCTCGAACGCCACGGCCACGGCTTCACCACCGGCGATGTCGCGCGGCTGTGGCTGGAGGAGCTGCCGGCCGGGCGGACGTTCACCGCCGAACGCGTCGCGTACCGCAACCTCCTGGACGGCATCGAGCCGCCGCAGACCGCCCGCCACCGCAACCCGTTCCGGGAGTGGATCGGCGCGCAGATCCGCGCGGACGTCTTCGGCTGGACGCACCCCGGCGATCCGGCGGCGGCCGCCGCCCAGGCCTGGCGGGACGCCACGCTCAGCCACACCGCGAACGGGGTGTACGGCGCGATGTTCACGGCCGGGGCGCTCGCCGCCGCGGCCGGCGGCAGCGCCGATGTGCACGAGGCGCTGCGGGCCGGGCTCGGCGTGGTCCCCGCCCGCTCCCGGCTCGCGCGGGCCGTCCGCTTCGGCATCGCGGCGGCGCGCGACGAGCCGACCGGTACCCCGGAGGGCTTCGCGGCCGTCGTCGACCGGCTGCACGCCGCGTACGGGCACCACCACTGGGTGCACGCGGTGCCGAACGCCGCTTTGCTGGCCGCCGCGCTCACCCATGCCGACGGCGCGTTCTCCGGCTCCATCTGCCGTGCGGTGTCCGGCGGCTGGGACACCGACTCCAACGGCGCGACGGCCGGTTCGCTGGCCGGGCTGCTCGCGGGGTCGCCCGCCGCGCTGCCCGAGCGCTGGACGGCGCCGCTGAAGAACCGGCTCGCCACCAGCGTCGGCGGGCTGGACGGCATCGGCTTCGACGTCCTCGCGGCACGCACCGCCGCGCTCGCCGTACCCACCCCCGACCGAACGGAGGCCCGCGCATCATGACCGACCCGTCCCTGTCCGGGATGTCCGAGCCCGCCGCCGGCGGACCCGCCGCGCCGCGATCCGGCCCCTCCCCCGGCCCGCTCGCGGGGCTGCGGGTGCTCGATCTGGCCACGCTGTTCGCCGGGCCGCTCGCCGCCACCCTGCTCGGGGACTTCGGCGCCGAGGTGATCAAGGTCGAGCACCCCCGGCGGCCCGATCCCGCGCGTGGCCACGGGCCCGCCAAGGACGGCATCGGGCTGTGGTGGAAGCTGCTCGGCCGCAACAAGAAGACCATCACGCTCGACCTCTCCCACCCGGGCGGCCGGCAGGTCCTGCTGCGGCTCGCCGCCGGCGCGGACGTCGTCGTCGAGAACTTCCGGCCGGGGACCCTGGAGAAGTGGGGCCTGGGCTGGGACGAGCTGTCCGCCGTCAACCCCCGGCTGGTGCTGGCCCGCATCACCGGCTTCGGGCAGTTCGGCCCGTACGCCCACCGCCCCGGCTTCGGCACCCTCGCCGAGGCCATGAGCGGATTCGCCGCGATCACCGGCGAGCCGGACGGCCCGCCGACGCTGCCGCCGTTCGGCCTCGCCGACGCGATCGCCGCGCTGACGGCGTCCTACGCCGTGCTGACCGCGCTGCGCGGACGGGATGCCACGGGCCGCGGCCAGGTCGTCGACCTGGCGCTGATCGAACCGATGCTGACCGTCCTCGGACCGCAGCCCCTCTGGTACGACCAGCTGGGCCACGTCCAGCCGCGGACCGGCAACCGCTCCGCCAATGCCGCGCCGCGCAACACCTACCGCACCGCGGACGGCTCGTGGGTGGCGGTCTCCGCCTCCGCCGAGTCCGTCGCCGAGCGGGTGATGCGGCTGGTCGGCCGGCCCGAGGTGATCGACGAGCCCTGGTTCGCCACCGGCGCGGGGCGCGCACGGCACGCCGACGAGCTCGATGCGGCGGTCGGCGGCTGGATCGCCCGGCACGACCGGGCCGAGGTCCTGGCCGCCTTCGAGAAGGCGGAGGCGGCCATCGCCCCCGTCAACGACATCCGCGATGTGCTGGCGGACCCGCAGTACCAGGCGCTGGGGTCGATCACCGAGGTCCCGGACGACGAGCTCGGCCCGCTGCGGATGCAGAACGTCCTCTTCCGGCTCTCCGAGACGCCGGGCGCCCTCCACTGGGCGGGCCGCCCGCACGGCGCCGACACCGACGAGGTGCTGGCCGCCCTCGGCTTGGACGAGGGCGAGATCGCCGGGCTGCGGGCGGCGGGCGCGCTGTGACGCCCGCCGCCCGCCCGCCCCGGGAAACCCCCGTCCCTACGCCGCTGACCTGGCTCTATGTGCCCGGCGACCGCCCCGCGGTGGTGGCCAAGGCGCTCGGCTGCGGGGCCGATGTGGTGGTGATCGACCTGGAGGACGCGGTCGCCCCGGACCGCAAGGAGTACGCGCTGCGCGCCACCGCCGAGCTGCTGAGCGACCCGGCCCCGGGCCCGGCCCCCGTCCACGTCCGGGTCAACGCGCTGGACGGCCCGCTCGCCGAGACCGAGATCCGCGCCCTCGCCGCGCTGCCGGGCCTGGCCGGGCTGCGGCTGCCCAAGGTGCAGGGCCCGGCCGATGTCCGCCGGGCGGCCGGCTGGGCGACGACGACCGCGGAGCCGGCCGCGGCGCCGGCCCTCGCCGGGCAGCCCGCCGGCAGGCGCACCGGCCGCACGGCGCGCCCGGCCCCGGCGTTCCGTACGGCCCCGCGGTGCGCCACCGCCACGCTCGCCCCGGCGGCCGCCCCCGCCACGGGCGCGCTGCCCGCCACCCCTGCGCTCTACGCCCTGCTCGAATCCGCGCTCGGCATCGAGCACGCCTTCGCCATCGCCACCGCGCACCCGGCACTGCGCGGGATCGCGGTCGGCGAGGCCGACCTCCGCGCCGAGCTGGGCGTACGGGACGACGCGGGGCTGGCCTGGCCGCGCAGCCGCACCGTGGTCGCGGCCCGCGCGGCCGGGCTGCCCCCGCCACCGCAGTCCGTCTACCCGGACGTGCGCGACCTGGACGGGCTGGCCCGGTCCAGCGCACAGGGCCGGGCGCTGGGCTTCCTGGGCCGGGCCGCGATCCACCCCCGCCAGCTCCCGGTCATCGAGGCGGCCCATCTGCCCTCCCTGGAGGAGGTCGAGGCGGCGGAGCGGATCGTACGGGCGGCCGCGGCACAGGGCGGGGCGCTGGCGCTGCCGGAGGGCGGGTTCGTGGACGCGGCGGTGGTCGCTGGGGCCCGGCGGGTGCTGTCGCTGGCCGCGCGGCGCGGCCGCTGAGGCGCCCGACGCGAACGAAGCGCCGGCCGGACTCGACACTGCGAGTCCGGCCGGCGCTCAGGGCGGTGGGTGACCGCCTCAGGACTTCTTGTTGCTGCCGCTCCCGGCTTCCTTGGCCGCCTCGGACCCGTCGGCGTCCTCGGCCGCCTCGGTTCCCCCGGCCTCGGAGTCCGCCTCCGGCGTGGCCTGCTTGCCCGGCTTCTCGACGGAGACCTTGCCGTCGCCGGCACCGTCGGCGCTGTCGCCGCTGCCGTCAGCGTCGGCGTCCGTGCCGCCCGCGGCGGCCTCGCGCTGCGCGCGCTCCTCCAGCGCCCCGGGCTCGACGATCTCCTCCCGGCCCGGTACCCGCTTCGCGGAGACCACGAAGTAGACGACGGCCAGCACGAAGACGATCAGCGCGGTCCAGACGTTCAGCCGCAGGCCCAGGATGTGGTGCGCCTCGTCGACCCGCATGTACTCGATCCAGGCGCGGCCCGCGCAGTAGGCGGCGACGTACAGCGCGAAGGCGCGTCCGTGGCCGAGCCGGAAGCGCTTGTCGGCCCAGATCACCAGCGCCGCGACGCCGATGCACCACAGGCACTCGTAGAGGAACGTCGGGTGGTAGGTGCCGCCGACGCGCCCGATGGCCGGGTCGGCGCTGATCTCCAGCGCCCAGGGGACGTCGGTCGCCTTGCCGTACAGCTCCTGGTTGAACCAGTTGCCCCAGCGGCCGATCGCCTGGCCGAGGGCCAGGCCGGGCGCCAGCGCGTCCGCGTAGGCCGGCAGCGGGATGCCGCGGCGGCGGCAGCCGATCCAGGCGCCCACCGCGCCGAGCGCGACCGCGCCCCAGATGCCGAGGCCGCCCTCCCACACCTTGAGGGCGTCGATCAGGTGGCCGTTCTCGCCGAAGTACGGCTCGGGCGTCGTGATGACGTGGTACAGGCGGCCGCCGACCAGTCCGAAGGGCACGGCCCACACGGCGATGTCCGCGACGGTCCCGGAGCGGCCGCCGCGCTGGATCCAGCGCTTGTTGCCGAGCCAGACGCCGACGAAGACGCCGATGATGATGCAGAACGCGTAGCCGCGCAGCGGGATCGGGCCGAGGTGTACGACGCCGACCGACGGGCTGGGGATGAATGCGATGTCCATGGCAGGGACGACGCTACCGCGCCGGGCGGGGTCGGCGGCAACCCGCCCGGCAACGGCTGCGTAACAGCGCCGCCGGCACACCATGACGCGGTGTGCCGGGACGGGCGCGCGGGCCCCGCCGGGCGGTGCCCGCTAGGACGCCGGTGCGGCGCCGGTCCCCGGCGAGGCGTGCGGGCCGGAGTGCTTGCCGGTGTGCGGACCGGTGTGCTTGCCCCGGTGCGAGTCGCCGGCACCGGTCTCCGCGCTCCTGCCCGGCGCGGCGCCCGTGCTCGCGCTCGCGGCCGGCGAGACGCTCTTCCCCGGCCGCTTGCCCTTGTTGGCGGCCAGCACCGTCTTCTTGAGGTCCGCGGGCGTGAAGTGGCCGCCCTTCGCCTTGGAGAGGTCCTCGCCGTTGAGCAGGACGGTCGGGGTGCCGCCGTACCCGGACGTGGCGAAGGCGTCGTTGGACTTGCGCACGAAGTCGTCGTACGTGCCGTCCTTGACGCACTTGGTGAAGGCGGGCGTCGTCAGGCCCTTGACCTTGCCGGCCAGCTTGAGGAGGTGCTGCTTGTCGCCGAACTTGTCCTGCTGCTCGGGCGGCTGGTGGGAGTAGAGCACGTCGTGGTACTCGCGGAACCGGCCGGCGTCCTGGGAGCACACGGCGGCGTTGGCGGCGTTCAGGGACCCCTTGCCGCCCATGTTGCCGTCGATGATCGTGGCGAGGTGGTACTCGGCCTTGAGGTGGCCGGAGTCCTGCAGCTCGTGGATCATCGGGCGGAAGCCGGTCTCGAACTGCTGGCAGGCGGGGCAGCGGAAGTCCTCCCACACCGTCAGGGTGGAGGGGGCGTCGGGCGCGCCGACGGGGATGGCGGGTTTGTCGCCTCCGGTGGCCTGCCGCGGCCGGGCCGTTTCGTTGTCGGCGCCGTTGTCGCCGGCGCCGGCCGAGGCGGCCCACACGGCGATGCCGCCGGCCATCGCCAGCGCCGACAGCACCGCCCCGGCCACGATCACATGGCGGCTGCGGCGGGCGCGCGCCCTCTCCTTGGCCCGCTGTGCCTGCAGCCGCTCGCGGGCGCCTCTCGTACCTTCATGGTTCTGGTGGCTCATGCCCCTGAACAACGAAGCGGAGGGGCGCCGTCGCACCCCTCCGCACCGATGTTCGCCCTATTGGGCGACAGCGCGCCGGGCGGCCGTGACGCCTGCCCGGCCGCCCGCCCGTCTAGGACCGGTTGCGTACGCCCTCGGCCAGCTCGCCCGCCAGGGCGCGGACCCCGGCGAGGCCCGCCGCCAGGTCGCCGTCCGCCGACAGCAGCCGCTTGACGAACGCCGAGCCGACGATCACGCCGTCGGCGAACTGCGCCACCTCGGCGGCCTGTTCGGGGTTGGAGACGCCGAGGCCGACGCAGACCGGCAGGTCGGTGGTGGCGCGGGTGCGGGCCACCAGCTCCTGGGCCTCGCGGCCGACGGACTCGCGGGTGCCGGTGACACCCATCAGCGAGGCGGCGTAGACGAAGCCGCTGCCCGCCGCGGTGATCTTGGCGAGCCGCTCGTCCCGGCTGCTGGGCGCGACCACGAAGACCGTGGCGAGTCCGTGCTGCTCGGCGGCCTTGCGCCACACCTCGGACTCCTCGACCGGGAGGTCCGGCAGGATGCAGCCGGCGCCGCCGGCCTCGGCCAGATCGGCGGCGAACCGCTCGACGCCGTAGCGGTCGACGGGGTTCCAGTACGTCATGCACAGCACCGGCGCGCCGGTGGCGGCATGCACCTCGCGGACCGTACGGATCACATCGACGATCTTCACGCCGCCGCGCAGCGCGATGTCGTCGGCGGTCTGGATGACCGGGCCGTCCAGGACCGGGTCGCTGTGCGGCAGGCCGACCTCGACGATGTCGCAGCCGCCGTCCAGCATCTCGGTCATCGCCCGTACGCCGTCGTCGACGGTCGGGAAGCCGGCCGGGAGGTAGCCGACGAGCGCGGCGCGGTTCTCGGTGCGGGCCTGCGCCAGCACCGAGTTCAGCAGTTCGATGTTGCCGGCCATCACTTCTCCCCCTGCTCTGCCGCGTTCGCGGTGTGCGCCGCGGACCCCTGGTCGTACAGCCCGAAGTAGCGGGCGGCGGTGTCCATGTCCTTGTCGCCGCGCCCGGAGAGATTGACCAGCAGCAGGCCCTCGGGGCCCAGTTCGCGGCCGACCTCCAGGGCGCCGGCCAGCGCGTGGGCGCTCTCGATCGCCGGGATGATGCCCTCGGTGCGCGACAGCAGCCGCAGCGCCTGCATGGCCGCGTCGTCGGTGACCGCGCGGTACTCGGCGCGTCCGGCGTCCTTGAGGTAGGCGTGCTCGGGGCCGATGCCCGGGTAGTCCAGGCCGGCCGAGATCGAGTACGGCTCGGTGATCTGGCCGTCCTCGTCCTGCAGGACGTAGCTGCGCGAGCCGTGCAGGATGCCGGGGGTGCCCTCGCTGAGGGTGGCGGCGTGCTCGCCGGTCTCCACGCCGTGGCCGCCCGGCTCGCAGCCGATCAGGCGGACGCCGGTGTCGGGCAGGAAGGCGTGGAAGAGGCCGATGGCGTTGGAGCCGCCGCCGACGCAGGCGAGGGCGGCGTCCGGCAGGCGGCCGGCGCGCTGCAGGATCTGGCGGCGGGCCTCGACACCGATGACCCGGTGGAAGTCGCGGACCATGGCCGGGAAGGGGTGCGGTCCGGCGACCGTGCCGAAGAGGTAGTGGGTGCGGTCGACGTTGGCGACCCAGTCGCGGAAGGCCTCGTTGATGGCGTCCTTGAGGGTGCGGCTGCCGGACTTCACCGCGATGACCTCGGCGCCGAGCATCCGCATCCGGGCGACGTTGAGGGCCTGGCGCTCGGTGTCGATCTCGCCCATGTAGATGGTGCAGTCGAGGCCGAAGAGGGCGCAGGCGGTGGCGGTGGCGACGCCGTGCTGGCCGGCGCCGGTCTCGGCGATGACCCGGGTCTTGCCCATCCGCTTGGTGAGCAGCGCCTGGCCCAGCACGTTGTTGATCTTGTGCGAGCCGGTGTGGTTGAGGTCCTCGCGCTTGAGGAACACCCGGGCCCCGCCGGCGTGTTCGGCGAACCGCGGCACCTCGGTGAGCGCGCTGGGGCGCCCGGTGTAGTTGACGAGCAGGTCGTCGAGTTCGCGGGCGAACGCGGGGTCGTTCTTGGCCTTGTCGTACTCGACGGCGACCTCGTCGACGGCGGCGACGAGGGCCTCCGGGATGAACTTGCCGCCGAACGCGCCGAAGTAGCCTTCGGCGCTGGGGACTCGGCCCTCGGGGTCGGGAAGGAAGAAATCGCTGGGCATGCGGATACCTCGCAGGGGCGTTGCGGCCCCGGGTTCAGGTGGGCGTCTGGTCTCGGGTACGCCGAGCACCGGTGGTGGCGCGGTCGCGATGCGTCCTGCGGCTCCGTCCTGGGCTGGTCGCGCCCACGCGGCGGAGCCGCATTTCGAAACGGTCCCGCGCCCCTACAGGGCGCTCAGCTAGCGCGACGCCATCGCATGCCGTTGATCTGTCCCGGCTCCGAGCCGATGTGGTACCTGACCCGGCGGCCGCGGACCCGGCGGGCCGGGGCCCGGCAGCCGCGGTGCCACGAGGGCAGGGCGATGGGGGACCCCCCGCTCGAGCGAAGCCGAGAGTGGGGGAACTTGGCCTCGGGGCGGCGGGCGGCGGTGGTCATGTCGGAGTGCTCCCGGGCCCTCAGGCCCGGCCGTGGCGGATCGCCGGGTGGGAGCCCGCGGCGACCAGGTCGGCGACCGCGGTCCTGGGGTCCTTGCCGGTGACCAGCGACTCGCCGACCAGCACCGCGTCCGCGCCGTCGTTGGCGTACGCGATCAGGTCGTGCGGCCCGCGGACCCCGGACTCGGCGATCTTGACGATGTGGTCGGGGATCTCGGGGGCGACCCGGGCGAAGTTGCCGCGGTCGACCTCCAAGGTCTTCAGGTTGCGTGCGTTGACGCCGATGATCCGCGCGCCCGCGTCGACGGCCCGCGCGACCTCCTCCTCGTCGTGCACCTCGACCAGCGGCGTCAGCCCGATCGACTCGGCCCGCTCGATCAGCGAGACCAGGGCCTCCTGCTCCAGGGCGGCGACGATCAGCAGGGCGAGGTCGGCGCCGTAGGCACGGGCCTCCCACAGCTGGTAGGCGGTGACGATGAAGTCCTTGCGCAGCACGGGGATCTCGACCCGGGCGCGGACCGCCTCCAGGTCGGCCAGCGAGCCGCCGAACCGGCGCTGCTCGGTGAGCACGGAGATGACCGCCGCGCCGCCCGCTTCGTAGTCGGCGGCCAGGCCGGCCGGGTCGGCGATCGCGGCGAGCGCGCCCTTGGAGGGGCTGGAGCGCTTCACCTCGCAGATCACCGTGACGCTCTCGCCCTTGAGTGCCGCGACACCGTCCATCGCGGGGCGCGCCTTCTGGGCCCGCTCCTTGAGCTCGTCGAGGGAGACGCGCGCCTGCCGCTCAGCGAGGTCGGCGCGGACCCCGTCGATGATCTCGTCGAGCACACTCACGCGAGCGGCCTCCTTCTTGAGCGGGGGCGGTGGACAACGGCCCGTGGGACGAGCCGTCCCACCCGGTTCTCTGATGGTATCCGCCATGGGATGCAGGTCCCGCATCCGGTTGACGGCGGTCCCACTACCTGGACGTTTCCGGGGCGTCCGGTCACGGCGCCAGACCGCTGCCGAAGGGCAGATTGCGCACCGCCGTGAAGGCCAGCAGCAGGGCGCAAAGGGCCCACCAGTGGACGGCGCGGGGGCGGGGGCCGGCCGTGGGACGGCCCCGCGCGGCGCGGCCGAGCCACAGCGCCCAGAAGACCGCGCAGGCGGCGCAGGCGGCCACCAGGAGCGCATTGGCGCCCAGGGCGGCGGCCAGGTCGCCGTGCGCGAGGTCGTGGGCGCTGCGCAGGCCGCCGCAGGCCGGGCAGTACACGCCGGTGAGGTGCAGCAGCGGGCAGACGGGGTAGTGGCCCGGCTCGTTCGGGTCGACGGCGCCGACGTACGCGAAGGCGGCGGCAGCGGCCGCGAGGGTGCCCAGGGGTGCCGCGAGACGGCGGGGCAGGCCGCCCGCGGGCCGGGCCTCGGGCGGCCGGGCACCGGGCCGGGACCGCGCCACGGGATCGCTCACGTGCCGAGTGTGCCGCCGGATGCACAAAGGCGCAGCTTCTCGGCCGCCGTACGGGGTGGCGTCCACGGGTGCGTACGGGCCGGGAAGCGGCGCCTTCGGGGTACTCCTGCCAGGCGGCTGGGAGCGGGGTCAGCCCTCCTGCGGCTGCGCCTGGACGGCCGGCTTCGCCGAGCGCTTGGGCTCCTGGCCCAGGCCGGCCGCGCGCATCAGGCCACCCACCACGGCACCGCCGCCGATCAGCACCATGCCGGCCCAGAAGCCCGGCACGTTGTTCAGCACGATGAAGGCTCCGGCGACACAGAAGCCGATGAACGAGATGATGACGCCGGTCCAGGCGGCGGGGGTGTGTCCGTGGCCACTGCTCGACATTGACTGCTCCTCGTAGCTCTCTCGCGCCGGGTCCGGGCGCGGTGATCCTCGTCGTCCATTGTCACCGATGCCGCGCGGGGCACCCTTACCGGGTGGGGTCCTCACCGCGGTCCAGGGACTTCCAGATCTCCTCCGGACGGTCCGGATCCACGGCGGGCGCGGCGCGCCGCGGACCGCGGGCGCCGCCGGGCGTGCGCTCGTAGCGGCCCGACATCGCAGGCCAGTGGCGGCCGTGGAGCAGCGCCAGCAGCCCGGCGGTCAGCAGCAGCAGACCGCCGGCCGCGGCCACCCACGGCCAGCCGGTGTGCGTGACGTGTTGCACATCGGCGCCGGTCAGACCGACCGCGGTGGCCGCCTTCTCGCGCAGCGCCGAGGTGTCGGCGCTGCCCAGCACCGCGGCGACGGCGATGCCGGCGCCGCTGAGCGCGAGCAGGGAGGCGACCGCGACCCGGCCGGCCCGGCGCACCGCGAAGACGGCGACCAGCGCGGCCAGGCCGACGACGGCCAGCGCTCCGGGCACGCCGGTCACCTCCGCGCCGGTGACGGTGCGCGGCAGCTCGCCCTGGGCCAGCACCGCGGAGCCCTCGGCCCAGGTACGGCCGGAGGCCAGCAGTGCCAGGCCCGCGCCGGCCGCGCCGGCCAGCAGCGCCAGGGCCAGGCTGCGCTTGGCGTTGCGGGGCGCGGCGGCCGGCGCCGGCGCGGTGGCGGGGGCTGCGTCTGCGGGGGTCTGGGGTGCGGCAGTCACGCGTACCACTATCGCGCACCGGCCGGCGGGGACCGGCGCGCGGGGGTGGCCCCGTGCGGGCGGCCGGCTAGGTGCCCAGGTGGTTGGCGGTGTGGACGGCGCGCAGCACCGCGGCGGCCTTGTTGCGGCACTCGGTGTCCTCGGCCGCCGGGTCGGAGTCGGCGACCACGCCCGCGCCCGCCTGGACGTAGGCGGTGCCGTCCCGCAGCAGCGCCGTACGGATCGCGATGGCGGTGTCGGAGTCCCCCGCGAAGTCGAGGTAGCCCACGGCGCCGCCGTACAGGCCGCGCCGGGCCGGCTCCAGCTCCTCGATGATCTGCATGGCGCGCGGCTTGGGGGCGCCGGAGAGGGTGCCGGCCGGGAAGCAGGCGGTCAGCACGTCGAAGGCGGTACGGCCCTCGGCCACCGTTCCGGTGACCGTGGAGACGATGTGCATCACATGGCTGTAGCGCTCGACGGACATGAAGTCGACGACCTCGACGCTGCCCGGCTCGCACACCCGGCCCAGGTCGTTGCGGCCCAGGTCGACCAGCATCAGATGCTCGGCGCGCTCCTTGGGGTCGGCCATCAGCTCGTCCGCCAGGGCCTGGTCCTCCTGGAGGGACGAGCCGCGCGGGCGGGTGCCGGCGATGGGGTGGACCATGGCCCGGCCGGCCTCGACCTTCACCAGCGCCTCGGGGCTGGAGCCGACCACGTCGAAGGCGCCGCCCTCCGGTCCGTCGCCGCCCGCGAAGCGGAAGAGGTACATGTACGGGCTGGGGTTGGTGGCCCGCAGCACGCGGTAGACGTCCAACGCGCTTGCCGTGCAAGGGGTTTCGAAGCGCTGGGAGGGCACGACCTGGAAGGCCTCGCCGGCCCGGATGCGCTCCTTGATGTCCTCGACGGCCGCCTGGTAGTCGGCGCCGCCCCACTCGACGGTGAACGGCGGGACCTGTGACGGCGGCAGGGCCGCGGCGCTCGCCGGCGCGGGCCGGGCGAGGTCGTCGGCCATGGTGTCCAGGCGGGCCACCGCGTCCGCGTAGGCCTCGTCGACGCCGGTGTCGAGGTCGTTGTGGTTGATCGCGTTGGCGATCAGCAGGACGGTGCCGCTCCAGTGGTCGAGGACGGCGAGGTCGGAGGTGAGCAGCATGCTCAGCTCGGGCAGGCGGAGGTCGTCGGCGGTGTGCTCGCCGATCTTCTCCAGGCGGCGCACGATGTCGTAGCCGAGGTAGCCGACCATCCCGCCGGTGAACGGCGGCAGCCCGGCGTCCTCGATGAGGTCGCGGGGGGTGTGCAGCGCCTCGATGGTGGCGCGCAGCGCGGCGAGCGGGTCGCCGCCGGTGGGTACGCCGACCGGCGGGGTGCCGAGCCAGTGGGCCTGCCCGTCGCGGGTGGTGAGGGTGGCGGCGCTGCGGACGCCGACGAAGGAGTAGCGCGACCACGTACGGCCGTTCTCGGCGGACTCCAGCAGGAAGGTCCCCGGGCGTTCGGCGGCGAGTTTGCGGTAGAGCCCGACCGGTGTGTCGCCGTCCGCGAGGAGGCGCCGGGTGACGGGGATGACCCGACGGTCCTTGGCGAGGGCGCGGAAGGTGTCGAGGTCCGGATTGGCGGTGCCGGTGGTTCCCGTGGTCATGGCAGCGGAGCCTACTGGTCCCGGTCGGCCTCGGTTGCCAGTACGTCCGCGTCGAAGCAGGTGCGCGCGCCGGTGTGGCAGGCGGCGCCGACCTGGTCGACCTTGACCAGGAGGGTGTCCGCGTCGCAGTCCAGTGCCACCGACTTCACGTACTGGACGTGACCGGAGGTGTCGCCCTTGACCCAGTACTCCTGGCGGCTGCGGCTCCAGTACGTGCAGCGGCCGGTGGTCAGGGTGCGGTGCAGCGCCTCGTCGTCCATCCACCCCATCATCAGCACCTCGCCGGTGTCGTACTGCTGGGCGATGGCGGGGACCAGGCCGTCGGCGCCGCGCTTGAGGCGGGCGGCGATGGCGGGGTCCAACAGGGAGTCGGCGGCGGTGGTGCGGCTGCTGGTCATGGGTCCATTGTGCCGTGCGGCATCCTGCAGACATGCCTGCTTCGCCGCCCGTGCCGCCACCGCCGCCGGACCCGCACCGTGCCGCGCGGGTGGCGGCGCTGGTGCTGGGTGCGGTGTTCCTGGCGGCGGTGGTGGTGGCGGTGGTGGTGTGGCGGGCCTAGGGCCGCGCCCTGGGAATACTCCCCGCGCCCGCCGCGTTGTGGCCCCGCAGGGGGCGCCTGCAACCCCTACGGGATGTGTTCGACCACCCCTGAGCCCGGCCCCGGGCTCACACGCCCAGCTTCGCCGCCATCAGCCGTGCGATCGCTTCCTTGTCCCCGTCCAGCTCCACCTCGGCCGCCTCCTGCCGGCCGAAGGCGAACATGGTCAGCTCGCCCGGCTCTCCGACGACGGTGACCACGGGGGTGCCGCGGTGCGCGACCGCGGTCCGGCCGTCGGGCCGTCGCAGGACGAGCCCCACCGGCGACTTGCGGCCGAGCACCCGGGCGGCCCGCTCGATCCTCGTCCACAGGGCGTCCGCGAAGACCGGGTCCAGCTCCCGCGGGCTCCAGTCCGGCTGCGCCCGCCGGACGTCCTCGGCGTGCACATAGAACTCCACCGTGTTGGACGCCTCGTCGATCTGCTTCAGCGCGAACGGCGACATCCGCGGCGGCCCGGTCCTGATCAGCTGGATCAGCTCCTCGTACGGCTTGGCGGCGAACTCCGCCTGCACCCGCTCCAGCCGGGCCGCCAGGGGCTTGACGAGGAGCCCGGCGGCCGCGTCGGCGCGGCGGTCGCGTACCACCACGTGCGCGGCCAGGTCCCGCGCGTTCCAGTTCTCACACAGGGTCGGCGCCTCGGGTCCCGCGCTCTCCAACAGGTCGGCGAGAAGGAGCCGTTCACGCTTCGCATGGGTCGACATGCGGCCAGCCTACGACCGGCCCGGACCACCCGCCACGGCGCCGCGCGCACCGGCGCGCTCAGGGTTTGTGCAGGTCCAGGTGTTCCCTCAGGATGCGCTCCAGTTCGCGGGCGGCGCGCGGCGGGGAGACGTCGCCGCGGTGGGCGACGGAGACGACGCGGTGCATACCGGGCGTCGCGAAGGGGGTGACGCGCAGGCCGGAGCGTTCGGCGACCATGCTGGGGACCACGGCGATGCCGAGCCCGGCCCGTACGAAGCCGAGGACCGCGTCCATCTCGCCGCCCTCGACGGTGAAGGTGGGCTCGAAGCCGGCCGCGCGGCACGCCGCGGTGGTGAACTCCCGCAGGTCGTAGCCGCGGCGGAACATGGCCAGCGGACGGCCGCGGAGGTCCTCGACGCGGATGCGGGTGCGGCGGCCGCCCGCCGGGGCGGGCCGGTCGGGGGCGGAGACCACGACGAGTTCCTCGCGCAGCAGGTCGGAGGTGGCCAGCGCGGGGGCCTGGCCCGGGAGCGGGGTGATGATCAGGGCCAGGTCCAGTTCGCCGTCGGCCAGCGCGCGGACGAGGTCCTGCGAGCCGTCCTCGGTGACGATCAGGTCGACGCCGGGGTAGGCGGCGTGGAAGGCGCTCAGGACGTCGGGCACGAGGCTGGCGCAGAGGCTGGGCGGGGCGCCCAGGCGGAGCCGGCCGCGGCGCAGCTGGGCGACCTCCTGGACCTCGCGGCGGGCGGTCTCGGTGTCGGCGAGGATCCGCCGGGCGAGCGGCAGCAGCGTCTCGCCGGCGTCGGTGAGGGTGATGTGGCCGCGGGCGCGGTGGAACAGCTCGGCACCCAACTCCCGTTCCAGGGCGCGGATCTGCTGGGAGAGGGAGGGCTGGGCGACGTGCTCGCGCTCGGCGGCGCGGGTGAAGTGGCGGGTGTCGGCCACCGCGGTGAAGTAGCGGAGCTGCTGCAACTGCATAAGGCGAATATAAAGCACCGATAGGCGCGGCCTATGGAGATGAGCCGGACCATGTCTTGGACTGATGGGCGGCGGGCTCCTTACCGTCGGGACCCATGGCACTGGACACACGGACGGAACGACGGCCGTCCATGACCCACACGCTCTGGGACTCGTCCGTCGGCAAGAAGACGGTGATGGCCGTGAGCGGCCTGGTCATGCTGCTCTACCTGGTCGTCCATATGCTCGGCAATCTGAAGATCTTCTTCGGGAAGGACGAGTTCAACCACTACGCGCACTGGCTGCGCGTGGTCGGTGAGCCCTTCATGCACTACGAGTGGACGCTGTGGCTCGTCCGTGTGGTCCTGGTGGTCGCCGTCGTGGCGCATGCCGTGTCCGCGTACCAGCTCAGCCGCCGCGGCATCAAGGCCCGCCCGAGCAGCTATGCGCACAAGAAGGCGCGCACCAGCTACGCGACCCGCACCATGCGCTGGGGCGGCGTCATCCTCGGTCTGTTCATCGTCTGGCATCTGCTCGACCTGACGACGCTGACCGTCAACCCGCACGGGGTGCACGGCGAGGCGTACCAGAACGTGGTCGCGACCTTCCGGACCTGGTACGGCAACGTCATCTACATCGCCGCCATGGTCGCCCTCGGGTTCCACGTCCGGCACGGCTTCTGGAGCGCCGCCCAGACCCTCGGCGCCGGCAGCGCCGCGCGCGAGCGCGCCCTGAAGCTCCTCGCCAACGGCCTGGCCCTGGTGCTGACCGTGGGCTTCGTCTCCGTACCCGTCGCCGTCATGACCGAAGTGGTGAGCTGACCTGTGACTTCCTACGCGGATTACGCGACCGGTGAGCCGGTCGCCGACACCAAGGCGCCGTCGGGGCCGGTGCGCGAGCGCTGGGACACCCGCCGCTTCCAGGCCAAGCTGGTCAACCCCGCCAACCGGCGCAAGCACACGGTCATCGTCGTCGGCACCGGTCTCGCCGGCGGCTCGGCGGGCGCCACGCTCGCCGAGCAGGGCTACCACGTCGTGCAGTTCTGCTACCAGGACTCGCCGCGCCGGGCCCACTCGATCGCCGCGCAGGGCGGCATCAACGCGGCGAAGAACTACCGCAACGACGGCGACTCGGTGCACCGGCTCTTCTACGACACCGTCAAGGGCGGCGACTTCCGGGCGCGGGAGTCGAACGTGCACCGGCTCGCGCAGATATCCGTCGAGATCATCGACCAGTGCGTGGCCCAGGGCGTGCCGTTCGCCCGTGAGTACGGCGGTCTGCTCGACACCCGCTCCTTCGGCGGGGTGCAGGTCTCCCGGACGTTCTACGCCCGCGGCCAGACGGGGCAGCAGCTGCTCCTCGGCGCCTACCAGGCGCTCAGCCGCCAGGTCGCGGCCGGCAACGTCGAGATGCACCCCCGTACCGAGATGCTCGACCTCGTCGTCGTCGACGGGAAGGCGCGCGGCATCGTCGCCCGTGACCTGATCACCGGGAAGATCGACACCTACTTCGCGGACGCCGTCGTCCTCGCCTCCGGCGGCTACGGCAACGTCTTCTACCTGTCGACGAACGCCATGAACTCCAACGCCACCGCCGTGTGGCGGGCGCACCGGCGCGGCGCCTACTTCGCCAACCCGTGCTTCACCCAGATCCACCCCACCTGCATCCCGCGCACCGGCGACCACCAGTCGAAGCTGACGCTGATGA
Source organism: Streptomyces sp. NPDC002446 (assembly GCF_053595675.1). NCBI lineage: Bacteria > Bacillati > Actinomycetota > Actinomycetes > Kitasatosporales > Streptomycetaceae > Streptomyces > Streptomyces sp. NPDC002446. The sequence goes on from NZ_JBSFYC010000051.1 coordinate 45,947, forward strand.
GCGAGTCGCTGCGCAACGACGGCCGGATCTGGGTGCCGAAGGCGAAGGGCGACACCCGCCCGGCGCACGAGATCCCCGAGGACGAGCGCGACTACTACCTGGAGCGGATCTACCCGTCCTTCGGCAACCTGGTCCCCCGCGACATCGCCTCGCGCGCCGCGAAGAACGTGTGCGACGAGGGGCGGGGCGTCGGGCCCGGCGGCCAGGGCGTCTACCTCGACTTCGCCGACGCCATCGAGCGGATGGGCCGGAAGGCCGTCGAAGCCAAGTACGGCAACCTCTTCGACATGTACCAGCGGATCACCGACGAGGATCCGTACCGGGTGCCGATGCGGATCTACCCCGCCGTGCACTACACGATGGGCGGGCTGTGGGTCGACTACGACCTGCAGACCACCGTCCCCGGCCTGTTCGCGATCGGCGAGGCCAACTTCTCCGACCACGGCGCCAACCGGCTCGGCGCCTCCGCACTCATGCAGGGCCTCGCCGACGGCTACTTCGTCCTGCCGTCGACGATCAACGACTACCTGGCGCGCAACCCGCACCACGACGAGGTGAGCGCCGCGCACCCGGCCGTCACGGCGGCCGTGCGCGAGACCGAGGAGCGGATCGCCGGGCTCCTCGCCGTCGACGGCGACCGCACCCCGGACTCCTTCCACCGCGAGATCGGTGAACTCATGTGGGAGTTCTGCGGCATGGCGCGCACCGACGAGGGGCTGCGCAAGGCCCTCGACCGCATCCCGCAGATCCGCGAGGAGTTCTGGCGCCGCATCAAGGTGCCGGGCACCGGCGAGGAGTTCAACCAGTCCCTGGAGAAGGCCAACCGCATCGTCGACTACCTGGAGCTCGCCGAGCTGATGTGCCTCGACGCGCTGCACCGGGCGGAGTCCTGCGGCGGCCACTTCCGCGAGGAGTCCCAGACCCCGGACGGCGAGGCGGCCCGCCGGGACGAGGCGTTCTCCTACGCCGCCGCCTGGGAGTTCACCGGCACCGGCGAGGCTCCCACCCTCCACAAGGAAGACCTGGTCTTCGAGTACGTCCACCCCACCCAGCGGAGCTACGCATGAGGCTCACCCTGCGCGTCTGGCGGCAGAAGAACGCCGACGCCCCCGGCGCCATGTCCACGTACGAGGTGGCGGGCATCTCGCGGGACATGTCGTTCCTGGAGATGCTCGACACCCTCAACGAGGAGCTGATCCTCAACGGCGAGGACCCGGTCGCCTTCGACCACGACTGCCGCGAGGGCATCTGCGGCGCCTGCTCGCTGGTCATCAACGGCGATGCGCACGGCCCGGAGCGCACCACGACCTGCCAGCTGCACATGCGGGCCTTCGACGACGGCGACACCATCGACATCGAGCCGTGGCGCGCCGCGGCCTTCCCGGTCGTCAAGGACCTGGTCGTGGACCGGACGGCGTTCGACCGGATCATCCAGGCCGGCGGTTACATCACCGCGCCGACCGGCGCCGCCCCCGAGGCCCATGCCACGCCGGTGCCCAAGCCGGACGCCGACTTCGCCTTCGAGCACGCCGAGTGCATCGGCTGCGGCGCCTGCGTGGCCGCCTGCCCGAACGGTGCGGCGATGCTGTTCACCTCGGCGAAGGTCAACCACCTCAATGTGCTGCCGCAGGGCGCGCCGGAGCGGGAGAGCCGGGTGCTGGACATGGTGGCGCAGATGGACGAGGAGGGCTTCGGCGGCTGCACCCTCGCCGGCGAGTGCGCCACCGCCTGCCCCAAGGGCATCCCGCTGTTCAGCATCACGAAGATGAACCGCGAGTTCCTGCGGGCGGCGCGCAAGGGGCGGTGAGCGGCAGGGCGCCCCTCAGCGGACCGGGTGCCCCGCCTCCCGCAGTGCGCCCTTGACCTCGCCGATGCGCAGATCGCCGAAGTGGAAGACGGAGGCGGCCAGTACGGCGTCGGCGCCGGCGGCGACGGCCGGGGCGAAGTCCGCGAGTTTGCCGGCGCCGCCCGAGGCGATCACCGGGACGGTGACGTGCTTGCGGACGGCCTCGATCATCGCGATGTCGTAGCCGTCCTTGGTGCCGTCGGCGTCCATGGAGTTCAGCAGGATCTCGCCGGCGCCCAGGTCAGCGGCGCGGTGGGCCCATTCGACGGCGTCGATGCCGGTGCCGCGGCGGCCGCCGTGGGTGGTGACCTCGAACCCGGAAGGGGTCCCGGCGTCGGTGCGCCGGGCGTCGACGGACAGCACCAGGACCTGGCTGCCGAAGCGCTCGGCGATCTCGCGGATCACCTCGGGGCGGGCGATGGCGGCGGTGTTGACGCCGACCTTGTCGGCGCCCGCGCGCAGCAGCTTGTCGACGTCCTCGGGGGTGCGCACACCGCCGCCGACGGTCAGCGGGATGAAGACCTGCTCGGCGGTGCGGCGGACCACGTCGTAGGTGGTCTCGCGGTTGCCGGAGGAGGCGGTGATGTCGAGGAAGGTCAGCTCGTCGGCGCCCTCCTCGCCGTAGACCTTCGCCATCTCGACGGGGTCGCCGGCGTCCCGCAGGTTCTGGAAGTTGACGCCCTTGACGACCCGGCCGTTGTCGACGTCCAGGCAGGGGATGACTCGTACGGCCAGGGTCATGACTGGGGGGCCTTTCTGTACGCCTCCACTTCGACCTCGACGACCAGGCGCGGGTCCACGAAGCCGGAGACGATGATCATGGATGCGGCGGGGCGGACGGAGTCGAACAGCTCCTTGTGAGCGCGTCCGACCTCGTCCACGTCCCGGGCATGGGTCAGGTACATACGGGTGCGTACGACGTCGTCGCGGCCGAGGCCGAGCTGCCCCAGCGCCGACAGGGCGGCCCGGAAGGAGGTCATCGCCTGCTCGTACGGGTCGGCGGCGACGACCTGCCCGTCGACGACGGAGGTGCAGCCGGAGACCAGCACCAGGCCGTTGGGGAGCTCGACCGCCCGGGAGCGGCCGAAGACGTCAGACCACGGGTCCTCGCCGGCGGACGGGACGCGCCGTACGCCGCTCATGGCGCGACGGCCTCCAGCGCCTCCTCCAGCGTGAACGCCTTCGCGTAGAGCGCCTTGCCGACGATCGCGCCCTCGACGCCCTCCGGAACCAGACCGGCGATGGCCCGCAGGTCGTCCAGGGAGGAGACGCCGCCGGAGGCGACGACCGGGCGGTCGGTGGCGGCGCACACATTGCGCAGCAGATCGAGGTTGGGGCCCTGGAGGGTGCCGTCCTTGTTGATGTCGGTGACGACGTAGCGGGCGCAGCCCTCGGAGTCCAGGCGGGCCAGCGTCTCGTAGAGGTCGCCGCCGTCGCGGGTCCAGCCGCGGCCGCGCAGGGTCGTGCCCCGTACGTCCAGGCCGACGGCGATCCGGTCGCCGTACTCCGAGATGATCTTGGCGACCCACTCGGGGTTCTCCAGGGCCGCGGTGCCGATGTTGACCCGGGTGCAGCCGGTGGCCAGCGCGGCGGCCAGCGAGTCGTCGTCGCGGATGCCGCCGGACAGCTCGACCTTGATGTCCATGGAGCGGGCGACCTCGGCGATCTGCGCGCGGTTGTCGCCGGTGCCGAAGGCCGCGTCGAGGTCGACGAGGTGCAGCCATTCGGCGCCGGCCCGCTGCCAGGCGAGGGCCGCCTGGAGCGGGTCGCCGTAAGAGGTCTCGGAGCCGGACTCGCCGTGGACCAGGCGGACGGCCTGGCCGTCGCGGACGTCGACGGCGGGCAGCAGTTCAAGCTTGTTCACAGCGTTTCGATCCAGTTGGTCAGGAGCTGGGCACCGGCGTCGCCGGACTTCTCGGGGTGGAACTGGGTGGCCCACAGCGGGCCGTTCTCGACCGCGGCCACGAACCGCTCGCCGTGCGTGGCCCAGGTGACCTTCGGGGCGGCCATGTGCGGGTTGCTGGTCTCCAGCTCCCAGTCGTGCACCGCGTAGGAGTGCACGAAGTAGTAGCGGGCGTCGGCGGGCAGCCCGGCGAAGAGCCGCGAGTCCTCGGCGGCGTCGACGGTGTTCCAGCCCATGTGCGGGACGACATCGGCCTTGAGCGGGCCGACCGTGCCGGGCCACTCGTCCAGGCCCTCGGTCTCCACACCGTGCTCGATGCCCCGGCCGAAGAGGATCTGCATGCCGACGCAGATGCCCATGACGGGGCGGCCGCCGGACAGCCTGCGGCCGACGAGCCAGTCGCCGCGGGCCTCGCGCAGTCCGCGCATACAGGCGGCGAACGCGCCGACGCCGGGGACCAGCAGCCCCTCGGCGTTCATCGCCCGGTCGTAGTCCCGGGTGATCTCCACCTCCGCGCCGACGTGCGCCAGGGCGCGCTCGGCGGAGCGGACGTTGCCGAAGCCGTAGTCGAAGACGACGACCTTCTTACGAGGTGTGGCGGCGCTCAATTCCATACCTCCAGCCGCAGCACACCGGCGGCCAGGCACATCGCCGAACCGATGGACAGCAGCACGATCAGGCTCTTGGGCAGCTGCTGCTTCCAGAAGGAGTAGACGCCGCCGAGGAGGAAGAGGCCGACGAGGATGAAGACGGTCGACAGACCATTCACGGGGTTACAGCGCTCCCTTGGTGGAGGGGATGATGCCCGCCGCGCGCGGATCGCGCTCGCTGGCGTAGCGCAGGGCCCGGGCCAGCGCCTTGAACTGGCACTCCACGATGTGGTGCGCGTTGCGGCCGTAGGGCACGTGGATGTGCAGCGCTATCTGGGCCTGCGCGACGAAGGACTCGAAGATGTGCCGGGTCATCGTCGTGTCGTACGTGCCGATCATCGGCGCCATGTTCTCCGGCTCGGTGTGCACCAGATACGGGCGGCCGGACAGGTCGACGGTCACCTGGGCGAGCGACTCGTCCAGCGGGACGGTGCAGTTGCCGAAGCGGTAGATGCCGGCCTTGTCGCCGAGGGCCTGCTTGAACGCGGCACCCAGCGCGAGGGCGGTGTCCTCGATGGTGTGGTGGGTGTCGATGTGCAGGTCGCCGTCGGTCTTGACCTTGAGGTCGAACAGACCGTGCCGGCCGAGCTGGTCGAGCATGTGGTCGTAGAAGCCGACACCTGTGGCCACTTCCACGTCCCCCCGGCCGTCGAGGTCGATCTCGACGAGCACGGACGTTTCCTTCGTTGTGCGCTCCACGCGTCCTACGCGGGTCATCGCTCGTTCTCCTTCAGGCTGCGTTCTTTGAACAGCGTGCGAACCGCGTCGAGGAACGCGTCGTTCTCGGCCGGGGTGCCGGCGGTGACCCGCAGCCAGCCCGGTACGCCGTTGTCACGGACGAGTACGCCCTGGTCGAGGAGCGCCTGCCAGGCGGCGTGGGCGCCCCCCTCGCCGTCGAATCGGCCGAACTGCACGAAGTTGGCGTCGGAGGCGGTGACCTCGCAGCCGATCGTCCGCAGCTCGGTGACCAGCCGGTCCCGCTCGGTCTTGAGCTGCTCGACGTACTTCAGGAGCGTATCGGTGTGCTCCAGCGCGGCGAGCGCGGTGGCCTGGGTGACGGACGAGAGGTGGTAGGGCAGCCGCACCAGCTGGACGGCGTCGACGACGGCCGCGTCGGCCGCCAGATACCCCAGCCGCAGCCCCGCCGCGCCGAACGCCTTGGACATCGTCCGCGAGACCACCAGGTTCGGCCGGCCCTCGATCAGCGGGAGCAGCGAGGGGCGGTGGCTGAACTCGCCGTAGGCCTCGTCGATCACCACCAGCGCCCCGGCCGCGTCCGCCTTCGCGGCCTGCGCGGCCTCGTACAGCGCGAGCACCGTGTCCGCCTCGACGGCGGTGCCGGTGGGGTTGTTGGGCGAGCAGACGAAGACCACGTCGGGCCGCCGTTCGGCGATGGCCGCCCTGGCCGCCTCGACGTCGATGGTGAAGTCGTCGTTGCGCGGTCCGGAGATCCACTCCGTGCCCGTGCCGCGGGAGATCAGGCCGTGCATGGAGTACGAGGGCTCGAAGCCGATGGCCGAGCGGCCGGGGCCGCCGAAGGTCTGCAGCAGCTGCTGGATGACCTCGTTCGAGCCGTTGGCCGCCCAGACCTGCTCCCTGGTGACCTCGTGGCCGCCGGTGCGGGTGAGGTAGCGGGCCAGCTCGGTGCGCAGCTCGACCGCGTCCCGGTCGGGGTAGCGGTTGAGCTGGCGGGCGGCCTCGGTCACCCGCTCGGCGATCCGCCGGACCAGCGGCTCGGGCAGCGGGTAGGGGTTCTCGTTGGTGTTCAGGCGTACCGGCACGTCCAGCTGCGGGGCGCCGTACGGGGACTTGCCGCGCAGCTCGTCCCGGATGGGGAGATCGTCGATGCGGGTCACGTGCCTGCTCACTTGCTCTGGGGGACCTTCCAGCCGAACCTTGCCTTGATCGCCGCGCCGTGGGCCGGGAGGTCCTCGGCCTCGGCGAGGGTCACCACATGGTGGGCGACCTCGGCCAGTGCGTCGCGGGTGTAGTCCACGACATGGATGCCGCGCAGGAAGGACTGCACGGAGAGCCCCGAGGAGTGGCAGGCGCAGCCGCCGGTGGGCAGCACGTGGTTGGAGCCCGCGCAGTAGTCGCCGAGCGAGACCGGGGCGTAGGGGCCGACGAAGACCGCGCCGGCGTTGCGGACCCGGGCGGCCACGGCGGCGGCGTCGGCGGTCTGGATCTCCAGGTGCTCGGCGCCGTAGGCGTCCACGACCTTGAGGCCCTCGTCGACGCCGTCGACCAGGACGATGGCGGACTGCCGGCCGGACAGGGCCGGGACGATCCGGTCCTCGACGTGCCGGGTCGCCGCGATCTGCGGGGCGAGCTCCCGCTCGGTCTTCTCGGCCAGCGCCACCGAGTCGGTGACCAGGACCGCGGCGGCCATCGGGTCGTGCTCGGCCTGGCTGATCAGGTCGGCGGCGATGTGCGCCGGGTCGGCGGTGTCGTCCGCGAGGATCGCGATCTCGGTCGGCCCGGCCTCGGAGTCGATGCCGATACGGCCCTTGAGCAGGCGCTTGGCGGCGGCGACGTAGATGTTGCCGGGGCCGGTGACGAGGTTGGCGGGCGGGCACTCGTCCGTGCCGTACGCGAACATCGCGATGGCCTGGGCGCCACCGGCGGCGTAGACCTCGTCGACGCCGAGGAGGGCGCAGGTGGCGAGGATCGTGGGGTGCGGCAGGCCCCCGAAGTCGGCCTGGGGCGGCGAGGTGACGGCCAGGGACTCGACGCCGGCCTCCTGCGCCGGGACGACGTTCATGACCACGGACGAGGGGTAGACCGAGCGCCCGCCGGGGACGTAGAGACCGACCCGCTCGACGGGGACCCAGCGTTCGGTGACCGTGCCGCCGGGCACGACCTTGGTGGTCACGTCGCTGCGGCGCTGCTCCCTGTGGACGATCCGGGCGCGCCGGATGGACTCCTCCAGGGCGGCGCGGACGGCGGGATCCAGCTCCTCCAGGGCGGCCTTGAGGGCCTCTTCGGGGACCCGTACCCGCTCGATCTCGACACCGTCGAACCGCCGCGCGTACTCGATCAGCGCCGCGGTGCCGCGATGGCGTACGTCCTCGCAGATGGGCCGCACCTTCTCCAGGGCGGCTTCCACGTCGAACTCGGCACGGGGCAGCAGGTCGCGCAGGGCGCCGCCCTCGGGGAGGGCGTCACCGCGCAGATCGATTCGGGAGATCACCTCCCCAGTGTCTCAGACCCGCTCTTGCGCCCGAGCCGCCGTATCACTCAGTGATACACAGCGACGCGGGCCCGGACGCGCCGCGATCCGGGCCCGCGAAGTTGACCGGAGTTGGCCCTGACCACGCGTGTTCAAGCAGTCACCGGGCGGGCAAGGGCCACGTAGCGGCGTACGGGGAGACCGGCGGGACGGGTGCGGCGCCGCGCGCAGACCACGTGCGATGTGCCTCCGAACAGGTTGCGGCACGCCTCGCAGCAGACCACGGGAGCAAGGGGGACACAGTGACCGAGCCCAGGGACGGCGACGCCCCCGCCGACCTGCGACTGACGTCGGCGGAGTGGAGCATGTGGCAGGCCTTCCGCAACGGCAGCACCTGCGATCTGCACATCGGCGACCCGGCCCGCGACGATCCGCACGGGCAGCACCTGTGGGGCCCGGAGCGCCGGGTGCGGGCGCGGGTGGTGGCGCTGCTGCTGCTCGACGGGCCGCCGGCGCAGCCGGGCCGGGTCTCGGCGCTCAAGCTCACCGGCGCGTACATCACGGACACTCTCGACGTTGCGGGCGGCACAATCGAGCCATTCGTCGAGCTGCGGGACTGCCGCTTCGAGGCCGAGGTGGTACTGCCGGAGAGCCGGTTCACCACGCTGCGGCTGGTGAACTGCGCGATACCGCGCCTGGAGGCGGCCCGCCTGCACACCGAGGGCGACCTCCACCTGCCCCGCTGCGTCGTCCAGTCCGGCATCCGCCTCACCGACGCGCACATCGGCACCGACCTGATGCTCAACCAGACGGTCGTCCACAAGGACCGCCAGGGCCGGTCGATCATGGCGGACGGGCTGACCGTCACCCAGGACCTCCAGGCGGAGATGCTGGAGTCCTACGGCGAGCTGTCGCTGCGCGGCGCCACCGTCGGCGTGTCGCTGAGCCTGCGCGGCAGCCGTCTGAGCAACCCCTTCGGCCGCCGGGCCCTGAACGCCCCGCAGCTCACCGTCGAGCGCACCCTCTACCTGACCGCGGCGGGCCTGGCGAACTCCCCGTTCTCCAGCACCGCCACTCCCCCGTACGGCATCTCCCACACCCCCTCGCGGGGCACCCGTATGCAGCGCTTCGAGTGCGAGGGCGGGATGCGCCTGGACGACGGGCGGTTCGGCGACGCGGTCGACTTCGAGCACGCCCGCTTCATCATGGAGTCCGACCAGGAGCTGTCGCTGCGCCGCATCCAGACGCCCGAACTGCGCTTCCTCGGCGAGCGGCCGCAGCGCGGTCGCGTCATCCTCTCCGGCGCCCGGGTCGTCAACCTCGTCGACAAGTCCGCGAGCTGGCCGGGACTCGGCGGGCTGTGGATGGCCGGCTTCGCCTACGAGACGCTGATCCCGCGCGGTCACTTCCCGCTCTCGCAGCGGCTGCAGTGGGTGGCCGCGGCGACCCCCGAGTACGCGCCCGAGCCGTACGAGATGCTCGCCACCTCGCTGCGGCGCAGCGGCGAGGACTCCGACGCCCGGGAGGCGCTGCTGGCCAAGCAGCGGCGGCGCCGCGAGACGCTGCCGCTGGCGGCGAAGGCCTGGGGCTTTCTGCAGGACTGGACGGTGGCGTACGGCTACCGCCCCGGGCGGGCCGCGGTGTGGATGGCCATCCTGTGGGCGATCGGCACGGCCTACTTCTCGATGTCCCCGCCACCGCCCCTCAAACCGGGCGAGGCACCGCCCTGGAACCCCTACCTCTACGCCCTCGACCTGCTGCTGCCGGTGATCGACCTCAACCAGGGCGCCGCCTGGAAACCGGGCGGCGCCGCCCAGTGGGCGGCGGCCGTACTGATCCTCGCCGGCTGGGTGCTGGCCACCACGGTGGCGGCGGGGGCGTCTCGGCTGTTGCGGCGGGCCTGATCGCTGCGCTTTGCCTGGGCCGACGTTGTTGGCTTTCTCGCCGTTGCGCCTGCGGCCCGTCCGCTGCGCTTTGCCTTGGCCGACGTTTTGCCTTACTCGCCGTTGCGCCTGCGGCGGGCTGGGTGCCGCTGCGCGGGGCTTTTCGGCTGCGGGTGCGGCCCTCCAGACTCCGTCCTACGGTCCGCCCCCTCCCGTTGTGGGTGGGAAGGATCCTTCTGCCGTCGTCGATGCTGCCGGACCCTCGCCGTCGTGGCCGATCACCGTTGCGGCAGATGAAGGGCCGGGTGCGCCCCCACCGGCCCCTCCTTCCCACCCACCCACGGGAGGTGGCGGGCCGGAGGGGTAGGGGTTTCGGACGTAAAGCGAAGC
>NZ_JBSFYC010000052.1:0-54933 GCF_053595675.1 Streptomyces sp. NPDC002446
ACCCTGTGGGAGAGTAGGACGCCGCCGAACAAATTTTGAAAAAGCCTCGTTCCCCGAGTTTCGACTCGGGGAACGAGGCTTTTTTGCGTTTCCGGCCCGAAGCGCCGCATAGGGTTCGGGTCATGCGATACGACCTGGTCATTTTCGATAACGACGGTGTGCTCGTCGACAGTGAGCCCATTTCCAACAGCCTCCTGGCCGACTATCTCACCGAGCTCGGATTTCCGACGTCGTACGAGGAATCGATCCGCGACTACATGGGCTCGGCGATGCACCGTATCCATGAACTCATCATGGAACGCACGGGGCAGCGGCTGCCGGACGACTTCGATGAGGTCTTCCATGGCCGGGTCTTCGCTGCATTCGAGCGCGAGTTGCAGCCGGTGGCCGGAGTGACGGCAATGCTGGAGAAGCTGGCCGCGGACGGTGTCCCGTACTGCGTCGGCTCTTCGGGGAGTCATGAGCGAATCCGGGTGGGGCACCGGAAGACGGGCCTGGACCGGTGGTTCACGGATGGGCGCATTTTCTCGTCGCAGGATGTGGGCCGGGGAAAGCCGGCACCGGATCTCTTTCTGCACGCGGCGCGGGAGATGGCCGTGGCACCGGAGCGGTGCGTGGTGGTCGAGGACAGCCCGCTGGGGGTGCGGGCGGCGGTCGCCGCGGGGATGGATGTGTACGGGTTCACCGGGATGACGCCGGCGGAGAAGCTGACGGGAGCCGGTGCGAACGGGCTGTTCGGCCATATGGCGGAGTTGCCGGAGCTGCTGCAGTAGGGGGATGACGTTGCGCCAGTGGCTTTGGTGGCGTCGGTGTCATAAGTGATGTGGGATCACCTATCGGGTGTATGTCGGAATTGATGGTGTGGGGCATTTGGTCGTCAGCGGGGGCGGATTGTGGGCTTCTTGATCGGTTCTCTGTCGGTGGTTGTGCGGGGGAGTTCCCTGAGCCATCGGGGGCGTGGCCCGTACCGACGGTCCTGGTGCTGGTGATGCTCACGTATGCCCGCTCGTTCGGGGGGCCTGAGGCCCGATACGGTGACGGGCATGAGCGGCCGCGCACAGCTGATGTGGGACGAGGCAGTAACGGGCTACAACTTCGGGTCCGGGCATCCGATGGACCCGGTCCGGCTCGCGCTGACCATGCGTCTGGTGGAGGCGTACGAGCTCGACCGAGGGCCGCTGGAAGTGGTCGCGGCCAAGCCGGCCGGGGACTCCACCCTGCGGCTGGTGCATCGTGAGGACTACATCGACGCGGTCCGCCGGGCCTCGGCCGATCCCGCCGCCGCGGACGTCTCGTACGGGCTGGGCACGGCGGACGATCCGGCGTTCGCGGGGATGCATGAGGCGTCGGCGCTGATCGCCGGGCAGTCGGTCGGTGCGGCGGAGGCCGTCTGGCGCGGTGATGCGGCGCATGCGGTGAACTTCGCCGGCGGGTTGCACCATGCCATGCCGGGCGGGGCGTCCGGCTTCTGTATCTACAACGACGCGGCACTGGCGATCGCCCGGCTGCTGGAGCTGGGCGCCGAGCGGGTCGCGTATGTGGATGTGGATGTGCACCACGGCGACGGCGTGCAGGCGACGTTCTGGGAGGACCCGCGGGTACTGACGATCTCGCTGCACGAGCATCCGCGGACGCTCTTCCCGCAGACCGGCTGGCCGGAGGAGACCGGCGGGACGGGTGCGGAGGGCACTGCGGCCAATGTGGCGCTGCCGGCCGGGACCGGGGACGAGGGGTGGCTGCGGGCCTTCCACGCGGTGGTGCCGGAGCTGCTGGGGGCCTTTCGGCCGCAGGTGATCGTGACGCAGCACGGCGCGGACACCCACTTCGAGGATCCGCTCGCGCACCTCGCGGTGAGCCTGGATGCCCAGCGTGCGGTGGCGGAGTCGTGCCATGCGCTGGCGCATGAGTTTGCGGACGGGCGGTGGGTCGCGCTCGGTGGGGGCGGCTATGCGGTGGTGGACGTGGTGCCGCGCAGCTGGACGCATCTGACGGCGATCGCGGCGGGCCGGCCGATCGATCCCGGCTCGATGGTGCCGGAGGCGTGGCGGCACGAAGTGTTCCGCCGGACGCGGCAGTTGGCGCCGCAGCGGATGACGGACGGGCGTACGCCGAGCTGGCGGGACTTCGTCGACGACGGCTATGACCCGGCCGACCGGCTGGACCAGGCGGTGCTGGCGACGCGCCGCGCGGTGTTTCCGGCGCACGGTCTGCTGCCTTAAGGGTTCGCTGCCTTAGGGGATGGGCGAACAGATCCCGTAGGGGATGCGAGGGCCCCCTGCGGGGCCACAACGGGGCGGGGGCGAGGGGTATTCCCGCGGCGGGCAACATGCTCGGCAAGACTGCGCTGCGGGACTCGGGACTCGGGACTCGGGACTCGGGCCTCAGGCCTCGGGCCTCGGGACTTGGGGCACGGGACTGTGAGGCTGCACTGCGGGACTGCGGGACTGCGGGACTGCGGGACTGCGGGACTGCTCGGCAGGGCTGTTCAGCAATGTGCGCGAAGGCTGTTACGCCATGTGCCCAAGGGCTGTTTAGCCACGTGTCCGAGGGCTGTTTAGCCACGTGCCCGAGGACTGTTCAGCCACGTGCTCAAGGACTGTTCAGCCACACGCCCGACGGCCGCTCGGTAACCTGCCTGGCAAGAGTGCCCGTCAAGATGCGGCAAGGCTACGGAACATGCGCAGCAAGAGGGCCGTCACGAGTGCTCGACAGGGCTGCTCGGCAAGGCTTCTCGGCGAGCGGACCAGGGAAGAAGTGCCCGGCGAGGACTGCCCGCTAACGGACTCTCAGGCCAAGCACCCCAGGCGCGGCGTGTCTCCCCGCCCAACACCGCCCGCCTAACACCGCCCCCCCCAACGCCGCCCGCCAACATCGACTGCCAACACCGCCCCCCAACACCGCCCCCCATGCCGCCGCCAGCAAGTAGTGCAGTGGCTGCCACGAATGTGTGATTCCCGTTGGTTGGGGCAACCGTAGGCCGGTCAACGGGACAGCATGGGGCGTGTGTTGGGCACCGGGGAGCTGCGGGCGCATCTGGTCGAGGCGCGGCTTGCGGGGACGATTGCTACTACGCGGGAGAAGAGCCTGGGGCGTTACCGGCTCTTCGCGGCGCGGGATCCGCGGGTGCTGCTGGGGCTGGAGCCCGAACGGGACTGGCCGCTGGGTGAACTACTGCGACTGATGGGACAGAAGTGCGGGGTTTCGGCCGACCCCGTGCACACTTCCGGCCTGGATGTGATTGATCCGGACCGTACGATCGCGGCCCTCGACCGCTTCGCGGACCGGATCGGTGCGGCGGCCGGCCGGCGGACGCCGGTGCTGCTCGGTACCGGCCATCCGCACCGGCTGCTGGAGTTCTACGCCGCCCTGGCAGACGCCCTCTCGTCGGCGGGCTGCCCCGTCCTCACCCCGGCGTATGGCTCTCATGTCGACATAGCGACCCGGTTCGGCGTACGCACCCGTGTCCTGGACTACGTACGGGGAGTCGCGCTGATGCGAGAAACCGGCGTGCGGGGCGCGCCCGGGGTGGGGGGCGTACACACCCATTCGCCGCTGCCGGTACGGACCGCTCTGGGGGCCGCGGCGGACGCCGGAGGGCCTCTGCCGGGGCTGGTGATCGGGGACCACGGATGGGTCTGCGGGGCAGGTCAGCTGGGCATCGAGGCGATCGGGCTGGCCGATACCGACGACCCGGCGCTGTTCGTCGGACAGGCGGAGGGACGGGTGGCCGAGGTGGTGCCCCTCGACGATGCCGGGCCGGCCGAGTCCTACCGGCCGCTGATCCGTTACGTACTCAATCGGGCGTATTTGTCACGTTAGGCGGCAGTTCGCTGCTCCTCTTCCCCACTCGCATCACCCGCCCCTAATCTGGGGAGTGAGCGCATAGCGACGAAGAGTCACCGGAGGGGAAGCCGGTGTCCGTCTTATGCGGAAGGTGCAGGTGTGGCATGGCTGCAGACCAGAGGCCTCTGAACGAGGTCGTGTTCCTGACAGTGGCGGAGGTCGCCACGGTGATGCGAGTGTCCAAGATGACCGTGTACCGCCTGGTGCACAGCGGTCATCTGCCCGCTATTCGCGTGGGGAGGTCCTTCCGGGTTCCGGAGCAGGCGGTTCACGACTATCTCCGTGAGTCCTATGTGGGGGTGGAATCAGCCTGACGGGCCCTTCGCCGACCCTCGGATTACGCCGTTCGCCCGGCGCCGGGTAGGCTGGCCCGATGTAGGTAGTGTGGGCTCGGACGCCCCGCACCGAGTGATTCGAAGTGAGCGAGGGTAGTCGTGGGCTCTGTTATCAAGAAGCGGCGCAAGCGGATGGCCAAGAAGAAGCACCGCAAGCTGCTCAAGCGCACCCGTGTTCAGCGTCGTAACAAGAAGTAAGCGGCGCTGATCGCGATTTCGCAGCCCCCCATCGCCTTCGGGCGGCGGGGGGCTGCGGTGCTTTGTGGGCCGTATGGACGGTGGTCGGACGGAAATGTGGCTGCGGGCATCCCGCGGTCATCACAGCGCAACACCGACCGGCTAGCGTGGGCGGACCAGGGGAACGCGGCGGGAAGGAAGGGCTGATCTTGGGCAAGGTCGTGCTCGTCACGGGAGTCGCACGGCAGCTGGGCGGCCGGTTCGTCCGCAGGATCCAGCGCGATCCCGATGTCGACCGGGTGATCGGGGTCGACGCGGTGCCGCCGGAGCACCATCTGGGCGGGGCCGAATTCCTCAAGGCCGACATCCGGCACCCGGCGATCGCCAGGGTCCTGGCCGAGACGGGCGTCGACACCGTCATCCACATGGACATCAACGGCACACCGCTGGGCAAGCGCGGCAGCCGCACCTCGGTGAAGGAAACCAACGTCATCGGGACGATGCAGCTGCTCGGCGCCTGCCAGAAGGCCCCGAACGTGCAGCGCCTGGTCATCAAGTCCAGCACCAGCGTCTACGGCTCCGCGCCCCGGGACCCGGCCGTTTTCACCGAGACCACCACGCCGAAGTCCCTGCCGAGCGGCGGCTTCGCCAAGGACGTCGTCGAGGTCGAGGGGTACGTACGCGGCTTCGCGCGGCGCCGGCCCGATGTGGCGGTGTGCGTACTGCGCTTCGCCAACATCCTCGGGCCGTGCGCGGATTCCCCGCTCGCCGAGTACTTCTCGCTGCCCGTGCTGCCCACCGTCCTCGGCTACGACCCGCGGCTGCAGTTCGTCCATGAGGACGACGCCATCGAGGTGCTGCGGATCGCCGCCGCCGCGCCCCGCCGCGGCACCCTCAACAGCGGCACGTTCAACGTCGCCGGCGACGGCGTCCTGCTGCTGTCGCAGACCTCCCGGCGGCTGGGACGGCCCACCCTGCCGCTCTTCCTGCCGACGGTGACCTGGGCCGGTACGGCGCTGCGGTCCATCGGCATCTCGGACTTCTCGCCGGAACAGATCCGGCTGCTCACGCACGGCAGGGTCGTCGAGACGACGCAGATGCGCGAGACACTGGGGTTCCACCCGAAGTACACGACGGCGGAGACCTTCGCGGAATTCGCCCGCAGCCGCGGACCCGGGCTGCTGCCGCCCGAGTCCCTCGCCCGCACCGTCGACCGGCTCGCCGGCCTGCTGCCCGCACGCGGCGGCCCGACCCAGTGAGGAGTTCACCCACGATGGCGGACGCCAAGGTCATTCCCTTCGGCGAGGAGCCTCGGGCGCGCAGGAAGGCCAGGCGGGCCGGGCGCACGGGGCGCGGTACGGCGCTGGCGCCCGTACCGGAGGCACGGACCGAGCACCCGCCGGCGGCGCCCCCGCCGCCGGGCCCGCGGTCCCTGGACCAACGGATCGCGGGCGGGCTGGCGTTTCTGCGCCGCCGGATCACCGGCGACTACGAGGTCGACGACTTCGGCTACGACGAGGAGCTGACCGACCAGGTCCTGATGTCGCTGCTGCGGCCCTTCTACGAGAAGTACTTCCGGGTCGAGGTCAAGGGCGTCGAGAACATCCCCTCCGACGGCGGGGCGCTGATCGTCGCCAACCACTCCGGGACGCTGCCGCTGGACGGGCTGATGCTGCAGGTCGCGGTGCACGACAACCACCCGGCGCAGCGTCATCTGCGGCTGCTGGCCGCCGATTTGGTGTTCGTCCTGCCGGTGATAAACGAGCTGGCGCGCAAGGCCGGGCACACCCTGGCCTGCGCGGAGGACGCCCAGCGGCTGCTGGAGCGCGGCGAGATCGTCGGGGTGATGCCGGAGGGCTTCAAGGGCATCGGCAAGCCCTTCGCGGACCGCTACAAGCTGCAGCGCTTCGGGCGTGGCGGCTTCGTCTCGACGGCGCTGAAGGCCGGCGTGCCGATCGTGCCGTGCTCGATCGTGGGCGCGGAGGAGATCTACCCGATGATCGGGAACGCCAGGACCCTGGCGCGGGTGCTGGGGCTGCCGTACTTCCCGATCACGCCGACGTTCCCGTGGCTGGGCCCGCTGGGCGCGGTGCCGCTCCCGACGAAGTGGACGATCCAGTTCGGCGAGCCGATCGCGACGGACGGCTATCCGCCGGAGGCCGCGGACGATCCGATGCTGATGTTCAACCTGACCGATCAGGTCCGTGAAACGATTCAGCACACCCTCTACAAGCTGCTCGTGCAGCGGCGCTCGGTGTTCTTCTGACGAACACCGAGCGCCGCTGCCGGGGCGTTTCCGCTACTTCGGGCGGTCCTCCTCGCCGTTGATGCTCAGGCCGGGGAGCAAGCCCGGGATCAGCGGCGGAAGGGTGACGTCGGGCCGGCTGTCGTCGGTCTTGCCGCTGCCGTGGCCGCCCTCGTGCGGGGACGGGCTGCCGCCCTTGGCCGGCGGGTCGAGCAGGCCCCCCGTGCTGCCGCCGAGCAGGCCGCCCTCCTCGGAGGGGGAGGCCGACGGATGCGGGGCGTGCGAGCCGCCCGCCCGGTCGCCGGAGCCGGTCCGGTGGCCGGACTGCGCATGGCGGCCGTCGGGGCCGGAGCCGGTGCCCGCGGAGGCTCGCGTGTCGCGCGGGTGGTTCTTGCCGTCCGGCGCGGGCGGCAGCAGCGAGCGCAGCGGACCGACCTCTTCGTCTATGGCGTCGAAGACCGAACTGACCTCGTCGCGGACGTCCGTGAGCTGGAGCGGAAGCCTGTCGCGCAGCTGCGACCAGGCGTCGCGGTGGGACTTGGCGAAGGAGTCCAGCGCCTGGATGGGGCCGAGCGAGCCATCGCGCTGGTACGCCTTGTGCAGCAGGCGGTGGCCCTCGCCCGCGTCGTGTTTGACGCCGGAGAGCGCCCTGCGGACCTCGCCGAGCGACTCGTGGTCGAGGTGGGCGACCCGGCCGCGCTCCATCAGACGGCGGGCCTCCATCATGCGGGTGGAGGCCTGGTCGAGGTAGAGCCGGCCGCGGTCGGAGTCGTCGTCGGCCAGGCCGAGCTTGAGGTCCTCCATGCCGCGCTTGAGGCCGTAGAGGGAGTCGCCGGGGAGGGCGTCCGAGCTGGCCGCGGCGACGCCGCTGAAGGCCCCGGCGGCGACGCCGACCGTCAGACCGCCCGCGGCCAGCCCCTTGGAGAGGCGGGAGCGCGGCCGCAGCCGGCCGATCGATTTCGCGGCGCGGTGGGCGCCCTTGTGTGCGCGCTGTTCGGGTGCCCCGACGCCGTCGGACGGAGCGCCTTCGGCGAAGGCGGACTCCATCGCGGCGATGAGCTGCGCGCGCTGGACAGTCTTGACCTCGGTGGCCATCTCCGGCCTCGGGAGTTTCCCGAGGCCGTCGGCGACCGCCAACAGCCGTGCTTCGCCCGGCGCCTGCGCCGGATTGTCGACCTGGTCCTCGGCCGCCGCGCCCTCGAGGACCTGCTCCTCCAGGGCCTGGGCGAAGGCGTTGGCCCGCCGGTGCACCGAGACATTCGCGATCACGGGCGGCACCTCCTCTCGTCATCCCGCTCGACTCCCCGGACTGGCTTTGACTATCCAGACGGACCGGACGGTTGCACGCCGACTGTCCACGGCCACTCGATCGAGTGAGAGGCAGCGGGCATGGCGTGACCGCATGGAGCCTGCATCCCGCACAACGAGCGGCGCGGCACTCGGGTTACGCACTCACGATGATCTGACCGACCGGTCATGACCGGTCACCAAACGTGAGCGACGAGTGGCGTGCGTGCGGTCGGAGGAGGGGCGTACGGGGGGTGGGGCGGGGTCAGCGGGCGTCGTCGGGCAGGAGGCGCGCCAGGGTGCGTACGGCGCGGTACTGGAGGGTCTTGATCGCGCCCTCGTTCTTGCCCATGACGCGGGCGGTCTCGGCGACCGAGAGGCCCTGCAGAAAGCGCAGCGTGACGCATTCCTGCTGTTGGGGGTTGAGCTTGCGTACCGCCTCCAACAGGGCGGCATTGGAGAGGGATTCGAGGACCGAGTCCTCGGGACTGCGCTCGACCTCGTTGGCGTCGAGCATCTCTCCGGTGGTGACTTCCAGGCGGAAGCGCGAGGACTTGAAGTGGTCGGCGACGAGGTTGCGGGCGATGGTCACCAGCCAGGCGCCGAAGTCGCGGCCCTGCCAGGTGAACGTGCCGATGCGGCGCAGGGCGCGCAGAAAGGTCTCGCTGGTGAGGTCCTCGGCCGTGGCGCGGCCGCCCACGCGGTAGTAGATGTAGCGGTAGACCGTGTCGGCGTACTGGTCGTAGAGGCGGCCGAAGGCCTCGGCCTCGCCGGCCTGGGCGCGTTCGACGAGGTCCATCATGCGACGGCTGTCGCTGTCGGCGGGGCGCCGGGCGGTGGTCGTGCCGGCGCCGGAACGGCGGGTCCGGCCGGCGGCCTTGCCGACCGCAGTACTCCCGTCGGCCAGGGCGTAGCAGGGTCCGGTAGCGGGGACGGCTGTGGCGAATGCGGGGACGGCGTACGCGGTGGGGACAAAACTGCGCAGGTGGTCGACGAGTGTCGTACGCAGCGTAGCCAGGCCCGAGGCGTCAACCCCGACGTGTGGGTACACGGGACTCCCAGAGGCAGAGCTTCCATCACGTGCAGTGCGGGACCGTTCACTCGTCGTAGGGACGTGTGGGTTCCGGATTGCGTCTGAGGAGAATAACGCTTCGTACAGGCAGCGCTACACCCAGTTGCTCAAATCATCGATTACTTACGGTCCGTGCCGGGTTGGTGGCAGATCAAGTATCGAATACTGAGCAACTTTTGATCGGAAGGGGGCGCAATCTGCCTGGTTGGAGGGCGTGTTGTGGCTGTCTGAAAGCAACGTGACTGTCGGGGCGGCGGAGGGGGTAGGGAGAGTGGATGGCCCGCGCCGCCGCCGGGTGATCAGGCCTGGTCAGCGGCGGCGGCGCTGCAGTGCGACCGCGGCCGCGGCGCCGCCCGCGAGGGCGCCCACTCCGGCCGCCGCCGGGATGCCGATCCTGGCCGCCTTGCGGCCGGTGCGGTAGTCGCGCAGCCGCCAGCCGTGCTCCCGGGCGTGCTTGCGCAGCCGGCTGTCGGGGTTGATCGCGTAGGGATGTCCGACGAGCGAGAGCATCGGGATGTCGTTGGCGGAGTCGCTGTAGGCGGCGCAGTGCGACAGCTCCAGGCCCTCGGCCGCGGCGAGCGCGCGGACCGCCTCGGCCTTGGCCGGGCCGTGCAGCGGTTCGCCCACCAACTTGCCCGTGTAGACGCCGCCGACGGACTCGGCGACGGTGCCCAGCGCGCCGGTCAGGCCGAGCCGGCGGGCGATGATCGTCGCGGTCTCGACGGGGGCCGCGGTCACCAGCCAGACCTTCTGGCCGGCGTCGAGGTGGGCCTGGGCGAGGGCGCGGGTGCCGGGCCAGACGCGCTCGGCCATGTACTCGTCGTAGATCTCCTCGCCGATGGACATCAACTCGGCGACGCGGTGGCCCTGGACGATGGACAGCGCGCTGTTGCGGACGTCCGCCATGTGCTCGGGGTTCTCCGAGCCGGCCAGCCGGAAGTAGATCTGCTGCCAGGCGAAGCGGGCCAGGTCGCGCTTGTGGAAGAAGTGCCGCTTGTACAGGCCGCGTCCGAAGTGGAAGAGCGCGGCGCCCTGCATGACCGTGTTGTCGAGGTCGAAGAAGGCGGCGGCCGTGGTGTCCCCGACGACCGGGAACTCGGGCTCGGCGGGGGCCTGCTCGGCGGCCTGGGCCTCCGCGGCCTCCTGCGAGGACTTGCGGGCGGCCTCGGCCGCGGCCTCGCCGGCCAGCACGCTGCGGGCCGTGGTGGGCCTCCTGCGGCGCGGGAACCAGCCCAGGGAGAAGAGCGCCCCGGAGGGCCTCCAGCCGGCTCGGCGCGCGGAGGAGGCGCCGGAGGGCGCCTCGTGGGGACTCCTGCCGGGGCGGTGGTCGGGAGACGGGAGGGACATGCGGCTAGCGTAGCCAGTTTGTTCGGGGCTTCCGGTTACGGGCGCGTGTCAGCGAGGCCTGGAGCGCCGGACGGTTGCGTTACGGCCATCCGCGAGCGGCCCGCGCGGGCTTCCGGAGGGGGCTCAGGCGCCCAGGGCGGTGCGCAGCCGCTTGGGGTCGACGCGCCAGAAGTCGTGCTGGGCGCCGTCCACCAGGACGACCGGAATCTGTTCCCAGTACTTGCGGTGCAGCTCGGCGTCCTCGGTGATGTCCTTCTTCTCCCAGGAGGCGCCCGTCTCGGCGCACACCTGCTCGATCACCGCCTGGGCGTCGTCGCACAGATGGCAGCCGGGCTTGCCGATCAGGGTGACCGTCCGGTCGGCGGGGCTCTTGCGGGGGCTGCGGCTGAACAAGGGGGCCATGGAGCCCATTGTGCCGGGTCGCGGCGGTGCTGCCGGGGGTTCCGGTTCGATTACCATCGGTGGGCGATTTACAGGTTTGTGGGGGTATGGCGGTGAGGAGTGAGAGCGCATGCTCCCGTCGGTGCTGCCGTGCTTCGCGTGTGACGCGAGTGAACGGTGTGACGTGGGAGTTGGTTCCGCGAAGGCCCGTAAAAGGCGCGTGACCCCCATCACTTTGGCCGGGCAAAACGGACACCATCTTTGTGCACGCGTTCACAAAGACATAGCCTGCAGTGGACAGGGCGGTCGGGTTCCGTACGGGCGCCCGCAGCCCCGCTCTACCCGCAGGAGCACCGTGGCAACTGGCCGAACTCACCGACCGGCGACCCGAAGCCGAGGGATTCCCGAGGCCACCGTCGCCAGGCTTCCGCTGTATCTGCGCGCACTGACCGCGCTCTCCGAGCGCTCGGTGCCCACGGTCTCCTCCGAGGAGCTCGCGGCCGCGGCGGGGGTCAACTCCGCCAAGCTGCGGAAGGACTTCTCCTACCTCGGCTCCTACGGGACCCGCGGCGTCGGCTACGACGTGGAGTACCTCGTCTACCAGATCTCGCGTGAACTGGGCCTGACCCAGGACTGGCCGGTCGTCATCGTCGGTATCGGAAACCTCGGCGCCGCGCTCGCCAACTACGGCGGCTTCGCCTCCAGGGGCTTCCGCGTCGCCGCGCTGATCGACGCCGACCCGGCCATGGCGGGCAAGCCCGTCGCCGGTATCGCGGTCCAGCACACCGACGAGCTGGAGCACATCATCGAGAGCAACGGCGTCTCGATCGGCGTCATCGCCACGCCCGCCGGGGCCGCCCAGCAGGTCTGCGACCGCCTGGTCGCCGCCGGTGTCACCTCGATCCTCAACTTCGCGCCGACCGTACTGACCGTCCCCGACGGGGTGGACGTACGCAAGGTCGACCTGTCGATAGAGCTGCAGATCCTCGCCTTCCACGAGCAGCGCAAGGCGGGCGAGGAGCCCGGGGCCGAGGGCGCCGCCGCGACCCCGGCCGACCGTGCCGCGGCCGTCGCGGCCGATGCCGCCGCCGTCGCGGGCGAGGCCGCCGCCGTCGCCGGCGACCGCAAGGGACCTGACGGGGACGTGCCCGCCGTGATGCCGGCATGAGCCTTCTGGTCGTCGGACTGAGCCATCGCAGCGCGCCGGTGAGCGTGCTGGAGCGGGCCGCGCTCGCCCCGGAGGCGCGCGGCAAGCTGCTGCAGGACGCGGTGTCGGCCGAGCCGGTCACCGAGTCCGCGGTGCTCTCCACCTGCAACCGCATCGAGCTCTACGCCGACGTGGACAAGTTCCACGCCGGTGTCGCCGAGCTGTCCACCCTCCTGGCCCGCCACGGCGGCGCCTGCCTGGAGGAGCTCACCCCCTACCTCTACGTCCACTACGAGGACCGGGCCGTCCACCACCTCTTCTCGGTGGCCTGCGGCCTGGACTCGATGGTCGTCGGCGAGGGCCAGATCCTCGGGCAGATCAAGGACGCGCTGGCCGTCGCCCAGGAGCAGCACACCGCCGGGCGGCTGCTGAACGACCTGTTCCAGCAGGCGCTGCGGGTCGGCAAGCGCGCCCACAGCGAGACCGGCATCGACAAGGCCGGCCAGTCGCTGGTCACCTTCGGCCTGGAGCAGCTGGCCGGCGGCCAGGACGTCGAGGGCTGGGCGCGCGGCAAGCGTGCGCTGGTGATCGGCGCGGGCTCGATGTCGTCGCTGGCCGCCACCACCCTGGTACGGGCCGGCATCGGCGAGCTCGCGGTCGCCAACCGGACGGTGGAGCGGGCCGAGCGGCTGGTGCAGATCCTCACCGAGCCGGGCGGGGCCGGTGCCGCGACCGGGGTGCGTGCCCGTGCGGCCGCCATGAGCTGCGTCGAGCACGAGCTGGCGGTCGCCGACATCGTGGTGTCCTGTACGGGGGCGGCCGGGCTGCTGCTGACCGGCGGCATGATCGAAACCGCGGTCCGCGGCCGCGACGGTGACCTGGACCTGCTCGACCTCGCGATGCCGCGTGACATCGACGCCGCCGTGCACCGCATCGAGGGCGCTCACCTCGTCGACATCGAGACGCTGGCCGACGCCTCCGCCACCGCGTCCGATCAGCCGACCCTGTCGGCGGGCCCGATGGCGGCCGACGTGGACAACGTGCGCGGCATCGTCTCCGACGAGGTCGCGGCCTTCGGAGCCGCCCAGCGGGCCGCGCACATCACCCCGACCGTGGTCGCGCTGCGCACCATGGCGGCGGACGTCGTGGCCGGCGAGATCGCCCGGCTCGACGGACGCCTCCCCGACCTGGACGACAAGCAGCGCGCCGAGATCACCCAGACCGTACGCCGCGTCGTCGACAAACTCCTGCACGCCCCCACCGTGCGGGTCAAGCAGCTCGCCAGCGAGCCCGGCGGCGCCGGGTACGCGGACGCGCTGCGGGAACTCTTCGACCTCGACCCCCAGACGGTCGCCGCCGTCAGCCGGGCCGACACGCGCGGCGGCAGCCACGAAGCACGGGAGCGGTCATGAATGACAGCACTGACAGAGCACTGAGGCTGGGCACACGGCGCAGCAAGCTCGCCATGGCCCAGTCCGGGCAGATCGCCGAGGCGGTGCGCGAGCTGACCGGCCGCCCCGTCGAACTGGTGGAGATCACCACCTACGGCGACACCTCCCGCGAGCACCTCGCACAGATCGGCGGCAGCGGCGTCTTCGTCTCCGCGCTGCGCGACGCGCTGCTCGCCGGGGACATCGACTTCGCCGTCCACTCGCTCAAGGACCTGCCCACCGCGCAGCCCGAGTCCCTCGTCCTGGCCGCGATACCCGTACGGGAAGACCCCCGTGACGCGCTGATCGCCAGGGACGGGCGCACGTTCGAGCAGCTGCCCGACGGCGCCCGCGTGGGGACCGGATCCCCCCGGCGGATGGCGCAGCTCAACGCCTGGGCCAGGTCGCTGGGCCGGCGCATCGAGTGCGTGCCGATACGCGGGAACATCGACACCCGCATCGGTTTCGTCGAGAAGGGTGAACTGGACGCGGTCGTGCTGGCCGCCGCCGGACTCACCCGGATCGGCCGTATCGACGTGGCGACGCAGCTGCTGTCGCCCGACGTGGTTTTGCCCGCCCCCGGCCAGGGGGCACTGGCGATCGAGTGTGCTGCCGCCAACGCAGACCTCGCCGCCACGCTCGCCGAGCTCGACGACCCGGACACCCGGGCCGCCGTGACCGCCGAGCGTTCCCTGCTCGCCGCCCTGGAGGCCGGCTGCTCCGCACCCGTCGGAGCGCTGGCCGACCTTTCCCCAAGCTCTCGACTCCGTTCGAGCAGGGGAGGCCCCAAGGCCGACGAGCAGGCTGTCACCGAATTGCACCTGCGCGGTGTCGTCGGCACGACCGACGGCAGCACGCTGGTGCAGATGTCCACCACCGGGCACGTACCCGCCTCTCCCGACGACGTCTCGACCCCGCAGGACATGGGTCGTGAACTCGCCGCCGAGATGCTCGCGAAGGGTGCGGCCGGTCTTATGGGGGAGCGAGCACTTTGAACCCCACCGCCCCAAACCACTCCGCCTCCGGTCAGGTCACCTTCCTGGGTGCCGGGCCGGGAGACCCGGGTCTGCTGACGCTGCGTGCCGTGGAGGCGCTGGCCTCCGCGGACGTACTGATCGCCGACCCGCAGGTGCTGGACGTCGTGCGTGTGCATGCACGCGCACAGGTGGACACACCACTGCAGGCGTCAGCTGACGAGGCGTCAATCCCCGCCGACATCCCCACCCTTAGGGACGCCGCCAATCTTGTCATGGCGGCCGCCCGCGCGGGCAAGCGGGTGGTCCGTGCGGTCACCGGCGACCCCGGCCTGGACGGGAACGTCGCCGAGGAGATGCTGGCCTGCGCGGCCGAGGGCATCGTCTTCGAGGTCGTGCCCGGTATCGCCGCGGCCGTCGGCGTACCCGCGTACGCCGGTGTGCCGCTGCGCGACGCCCAGGGCACCGACGTGCGCTTCATCGACGCCCGCAGCGCCGATGACCGCTGCTGGGCCGAGCTCGGCACCAGCGACGCCACCGCCGTGGTCTCCACCACCCTCGACGCGGTGGCCGCGGCCGCCGGCGAACTGGTCTCCGCGGGCCGCAAGCCGGACACCCCGCTGACCGTCACCGTCGCCGGCACCACCACCCGCCAGCGCACCTGGACCGCCACCCTCGGGTCCATCGCCCAGGTGCTCAAGGCCGCCAAGGTGCTGCCCTCGGCCGACGGCGGCCAGCCGGTCATAGCCGTGGTCGGTGAGCGCAGCGCCGCCGCACAGCGCGACCGCCTCTCGTGGTTCGAGTCCAAGCCGCTCTTCGGCTGGCGGGTGCTCGTACCGCGCACGAAGGAGCAGGCCGCGTCGCTCTCCGACCAGCTCGTCTCGTACGGCGCGGTGCCGCACGAGGTCCCGACCATCGCCGTCGAACCGCCGCGCACCCCGCAGCAGATGGAGCGCGCGGTCAAGGGCCTGGTCACCGGCCGCTACGAGTGGATCGCCTTCACCTCGGTCAACGCCGTCAAGGCCGTCCGGGAGAAGTTCGAGGAGTACGGGCTCGACGCCCGCGCCTTCGCCGGGATCAAGGTCGCCGCGGTCGGCGAGCAGACCGCCAAGGCGCTGATCGCCTTCGGTGTGAAGCCCGATCTGGTGCCGAGCGGTGAGCAGTCCGCCGCCGGGCTGCTGGAGGACTGGCCGCCCTACGACCCCGTCTTCGACCCGATCGACCGGGTCTTCCTGCCGCGGGCCGACATCGCGACCGAGACGCTGGTCGCGGGCCTGATCGAGCTGGGCTGGGAGGTCGACGACGTCACCGCCTACCGGACCGTGCGCGCCTCGCCGCCGCCGGCCGAGACCCGCGAGGCGATCAAGGGCGGCGGCTTCGACGCGGTCCTGTTCACCTCGTCCTCGACCGTGCGCAACCTCGTCGGCATCGCCGGCAAGCCGCACAACGTGACCGTGATCGCCTGTATCGGCCCGGCCACCGCCAAGACCGCCGAGGAGCACGGACTGCGGGTGGACGTCATGTCGCCCGAGCCGTCGGTGCACAAGCTGGCCGAAGCGCTGGCGGACTTCGGTGCCGCGCGGCGCGATGCCGCGGTCGAGGCCGGTGACCCGGTCACCCGTCCCAGCGAGCGCCGGCCGGGCTCGCGCCGCCGGGCGCGCAGCTGACGGCACTACGGCAAGTGGTCTGCGCCCCGCACCCGGTGATCCGGGGGCGGGGCGCGGTGCGTTGGGGCCGAGACGGCCGCGAGAGCAGCCCCCGGCCGCCGGGGCGGCTGCCGACGATGCGTCGGCAAAGGCGGGTGCCGGGCGGGCGTAGCGTGGTGGGCATGACGAAGTACGGAAGCTTCCCCGGTGCGCGGCCGCGGCGGCTGCGCACCACCCCGGCGATGCGCCGGATGGTCGCCGAGTACCGGCTGCACCCGGCCGATCTGATCCTGCCGGCGTTCGTGCGGGAGGGCGTCAGCGAGCCGGTGCCGATCGGGGCCATGCCGGGCGTCGTCCAGCACACCCGCGACACGCTGCGCAAGGCCGCCGTCGAGGCGGCCGCGGCCGGGGTCTCGGGGATCATGCTCTTCGGCGTCCCGCTCGACGAGAAGAAGGACGCCGCGGGCACCGCCGGTACGGACCCCGACGGCATCCTGCAGCTCGCCATCCGGGACGTGCGGGCCGAGGTCGGCGACGACCTCGTGATCATGTCCGACCTGTGCCTGGACGAGTACACCGACCACGGCCACTGCGGTGTGCTCGACGCCCAGGGCCGGGTCGACAACGACGCGACGCTGGAGCGGTACGCCGAGATGGCGCAGGTCCAGGCCGACGCGGGCGTCCATGTCGTCGGCCCCAGCGGCATGATGGACGGCCAGGTCGGCGTGGTCCGCGACGCGCTGGACCAGACCGGCCACGAGGACGTGTCGATCCTCGCCTACACCGCGAAGTACTCCTCGGCGTTCTACGGCCCCTTCCGCGAGGCCGTGGGCTCGTCGCTGCAGGGCGACCGCAAGACCTACCAGCAGGACCCCGCCAACCTCCGTGAGTCGCTGCGCGAGCTGGCGCTCGACCTCGACGAGGGCGCCGACATGGTCATGGTCAAGCCCGCCCTGCCCTACCTGGACGTACTGGCGAAGATCGCGGACGCGGTGGACGTGCCGGTCGCCGCGTACCAGATCTCGGGCGAGTACGCGATGATCGAGGCCGCGGCGGAGAAGGGCTGGATCGACCGCGACAAGGCCATCCTGGAGACGCTGACCGGCATCAAGCGGGCCGGGGCGAACATGATCCTGACGTACTGGGCGACGGAGGTCGCGCGGGGGCTGTGATCCATCTCGCCCGATGCCGCTGTTTGGGGGAGTTGAGGGGCGCGCATTGTTGATCGTACGCAGCCATGATCGTTCGCGGCGGGCTGCGCCTCAACTTCCCTGAAGAGAAGAGCACTTCGGACGTGTTACGTTCCCGGTTCACCCGACGCGCGGCGGCCTCGGCCGCCGCGCTCGTCATATCCATGGCCACCCCCGCCGTCGCCGAGGCCCGGCCGTCGGCCCCGGCCGCGGCACCCTTCCAGCTGGTGAAGATCCCCGGCGCGGGCGGCGACAAGCTGGACGGCGCCGCCTGGATCCACCCGGACGGCGCGCCCCGCCCCGCCATCGTCCTGCCGTCGCCCTGGACGCAGGTGGGCTGGCACACGTACACGGTCATGGCGACGAAGTACGCGCTGGCCGGCTACAACGTCCTGGCCTACTCCGCGCGCGGTTTCGGCTCCTCGGAGGGCGAGGTCGACGCGGGCGGCCCGCTGGACGTCCGGGACGGCTCCAAGGCGCTGGACTACCTCATCGCGCACGCGCCGGGCCGCACCACCAAGGTCGGCTTCGCCGGCCTGTCGTACGGCTCCGGGCTCAGCCAGCTGATCGCCGCCCACGACTCCCGGGTGGACGCGGTCGCCGCGCTGAGCACCTGGGGCGACCTGGGCGAGTCGTTCTACGAGAACCGCACCCGGCACCTGGGCTCCGTACGGGCCCTGCAGCTCGTCGCGGGCAACGCCCGTCTCAGCGCGAGCACCCGCCGGGAATTCGCGGACCTCCTCGCCAACCGCAACATCCCGCAGGCGCTGGCCTGGGCCAAGCAGCGCTCTCCGCAGACGTACGTCAAGCAGCTCAACAAGCGCAAAGTTCCGGTCCTTTACGCCCAGGCGTGGCACGAGACGCTCTTCCCCGCCAACCAGTCGCTGAAGACGTTCCACGCGCTGACCGGGCCCAAGCGGATCGACCTGTCCGTCGGGGACCACGCAGGACCGGAGATGACCGGCCTCGGGGGCCTGCCCAACCACGTCACCCACGACGCCAAGCGCTGGTTCGACCGCTTCCTCAAGGGCGAGCGCAACGGCATCGACACCGAGGGCCAGGTCAACAGCCAGGTGATGTGGAAGTACCTGCCGTGGCTGCGCGAAACCCGGCCCACCTGGGGGGCGTTCACCGAGCGCACCGAGCGCCTCAACCTGGCCGCACCCGGGCGCGAACGCACCGACGGCGTGCTGCGCGCCGCGCCGTCCACCGGCTGGCAGATGCCCATCACCTCCGGCAAGGACACCACCGCGAGCGCCGCGGGCAGCGTCGTCTTCGCCGCCGGTTACGCGGAGATGGCGGGCCTGCCGAAGACCTACCGGACCGGCACCATCTCCCGTGCGAACGCGGCCGTATGGACCAGCGCGCCGCTGGAGTCCACCACCCGGCTGCGCGGCGCCCCCGGGCTGCGGCTGACGTACACGCCCACCACGGCCCGGTCGACGATCTTCGCCCACCTCTTCGACGTCGACGCCCGCGGCAAGGCGCACATCATCACCCATGCGCCGTTCACCGCGCCGGACGGCCGGGCGGGCCGGCCCGTCACCGCCGACATCGCCCTCCAGGCCGCCGCGTACGACGTCCCGAAGGGCCACCGGCTGATGCTGGTCGTCGACACCAAGGACCCGCTCTACGGGGACGCCAACGGCTCCGGCGGCACCCTCGTCCTCGGCTCGCCCAAGGCCGCGCCGTCCTATCTGGACGTGCCGACCGGCTGACGGTGCCCACCGGGCCGGCGCGGCGCCCTCAGCCCGCCACCGCCCCGGCCAGCACCCTGGTCACGTCCTCGATCAGCGGGTTGTCGTAGGTCGCGGCCTGGTCCGCCTTGCGGGTCAGCACCGCCAGCACGATCGGGGTGCCGTCCGCGGTCCAGGCGACGCCCACGTCGTTGCCGGAGCCGTACGAGCCGGAGCCCGTCTTGTCGGCGATCGTCCAGTCCTTGGGCAGGCCGGCGCGGAAGCGGTCGGTGTTGGTCTCGTTGGCCGCCATCCAGGCCGTGAGCCGGCCGCGGTCGGCGGCGGGCAGGGCGTCGCCCACCAGGAGGCGGGCGAAGGTGCGGGCGGCGGCGTACGGGGTGGTGGTGTCCGTCCTGCGCCCGGGCTCGGCGCTGTTCAGCTCCGGCTCCCAGCGGTCGAGGCGGGTGACCGGGTCGCCGAGGGAACGGGCGAAGGCGGTGACGGCCGTCGGCCCGCCGAGCTCGCGCAGCAGCAGGTTGCCGGCCGTGTTGTCGCTGGTGCGCAGCGTGGCGTCGCACAGCTCGGCGACCGTCATCCCCGTCGCGACGTGGTACTTGGTCACCGGCGAGCCGTCGATCACGTCGTCGGCGGTGTAGTGGATGCGGCGCGCCAGCGTCTCGCCGTGCCGGTCGAGATCGCGCAGTACGGCGGAGACGGCGAGGGCCTTGAAGACCGAGCACATCGCGAAGCGGGTGTGCGGCCGGTAGGCGACGGTCGCGCCGGTGGCGGTGTTGTGGGCGAAGGCCCCCACGCGCGCCCGGTGCGCGCGCTCCAGGCGGCGCAGTGCCGCGTGCGGACCGGCGGCGGGGGTGGCCGCGGTGGCGGGTGCGGCGCCTGCGGGTGCGGCGCCGGCGGCCAGGAATCCGGCCGCCAGGAGTCCGGCTCCCGCGCCCAGCGCGGCGCGCCGGCTCGGTGCGGTGCGCGTCGTGGGCCTGCTGTGCTCGTACATCGCTTGATGCCCCTCCCCGGGAGAAAAAACGGCGCGGCCCCGTACAACACCGCGGTGGTACGGGGCCGTTCGCCTTCGGAGCCTAGGCGAGAAATACCTCAGAGGCGCTCGGGAGTACGGATACCGAGCAGGGCCATGCCCTGGTGGAGGGTGCGGCCGGTGAGGTCGACGAGGAAGAGGCGGTTCTCGACCACCTCGACGGGGTTGTCGGCGCTGACGACCTGGCACTTCTCGTAGAACGCGGTCAGGTGCGAGGCGAGCTGGTACAGGTACGCGGCGAGGCGGTGCGGCTCGTAGGACGCCGCGGCCTCGGCGAGCACCTCGCCGAACTGGTCGAGGTGGAGGCCCAGGGCCCGCTCCGCCGGGTGCAGCGGCAGCTCGGGGCGGGCGGCCGGGCGGGTGTCGCCGGCCTTGCGCTTGATCGACTGGATACGGGCGTAGGCGTACTGGAGGTACACCGACGTGTCGCCGTTGAGCGACACCATCTGGTCCAGGTCGAACTTGTAGTCCCGGGACGGGGAGGTCGACAGGTCGGCGTACTTCACCGCGCCGATGCCGACGTACCGCCCGTTCTCGACGATCTCCGCCTCGCTCAGGCCCACCTTCCCGGCCTTCTCGCGCACGACCGCGGTCGCCCGCTCGACGGCCTCGTCGAGCAGGTCCTCCAGCCGGACCGTCTCGCCCTCACGGGTCTTGAACGGCTTGCCGTCCGCGCCGAGCACCGTGCCGTAGCCCATGTTGTGCGCGGTGACCTCGTCGCCCAGCCAGCCCGCCCGGCGGGCCGTCTCGAAGACCATCCGGAAGTGCAGGGACTGGCGGACGTCCACGACGTACAGCAGCGTCGTCGCGTCCAGGTCGAAGACCCGGTTGCGGATCGCGGAGAGGTCCGAGGCCGCGTAGCCGAAGCCGCCGTCCGCCTTCTGCACGATCAGCGGCACCGGCTGGTCGTCCTTGCCGCGGATCTCGTCGAAGAAGACCACCAGCGCGCCCTCGGAGCGCACCGCGACACCGGACTCCTCAAGGAGCCGCGCCGTCTCCGCCATCATGTCGTTGTACGCGGACTCGCCGACGATCTCCTCGTCGCGGATCTCCATGTCCAGCTTCTCGAAGACCGAGTAGAAGTAGACCTTCGACTCGTCCACGAACCGCTGCCACAGGTCGAGGGTCTCCTTGTCGCCGGACTGCAGGGCGACGACCCGCTTGCGCGCCCGCTCCTTGAAGCCCTCGTCGGAGTCGAAGACCGCGCGCGACGCCTTGTACACCCGGTTCAGGTTGCTCATCGCCTGCTCGCCGTCGACGTCGGTGGCCGGGGCCAGCTCGCCGGGGTTCTCGATCAGGTACTGGATGAGCATGCCGAACTGGGTGCCCCAGTCGCCGATGTGGTGCCGACCGATGGTCTTCTCGCCGGTGAAGTCGAGCATGCCGCGCAGGGCGTCGCCGATGACCGCCGAGCGCAGGTGGCCGACGTGCATCTCCTTCGCCACGTTGGGCTGGGCGTAGTCGACGACCGTGACGCCCGGGTTCTCCTTCAGCGGCACGCCGAGCCGGTCGCCGTCGGCGGCCCGCGCGGCCAGCGTCCTGACGATCGCCTCGTCCGAGACGGTGATGTTGAGGAAGCCGGGACCGGAGACCTCGATCTCCTTGATCAGCTCGGGGGCGTCGATACCGGCGACGACCTTGGCCGCCAGCTCCCGCGGATTGCCCTTGAGCTTCTTCGCCAGCGCCAGCATGCCGTTGGCCTGGAAATCGGCCCGGTCGCTACGTCGCAGCAGCGGGTCGGCGGCACCGGCCTCCGGCAGGGCTGCCGAGAGGGCGTCCGCGACACGCTGGTTGACGGAAGCTGCGAGGGAAGGGACCGAGGCCATGAAGCTGCACTCTCTTCTACGAGGAGGTGGCGTGGGAGTGGAAAGGGTTTGCCAATGAGTATCCCACGCGGCTACCACTGAATTTTCGTCCGGCGGGCGTCTGGGAGAATGGCACCGTCAGGCTTTTGCGCGTCAAACCGGCGCAAGAGGGCGCAGCCGGAAAGCACCAGGAAGAGGAAGGGCCGATCGTGGCTCAGCAGAGCACCGAGACCGACTGGGTCTCCAGGTACGCGGACGAGGTCATTGCCGAGGCGGAGCGCCGCGCCCCGGGCAAAGACAGCGCCCCGGTGATCGTCTGCGCCTCGGGCCTGAGCCCCTCCGGACCGATCCACCTCGGCAACCTCCGCGAGGTCATGACCCCGCACCTGGTCGCCGACGAGATCCGCCGCCGCGGCTACCAGGTCCGCCACCTCATCTCCTGGGACGACTACGACCGTTACCGCAAGGTCCCGGCCGGTGTCGCGGGCGTCGACGAGTCCTGGGCCGAGCACATCGGCAAGCCGCTGACCTCGGTCCCCGCGCCGGCCGGCTCGGCGTACCCGAACTGGGCGGAGCACTTCAAGGCCGCCATGACCGAGGCGCTCGCCGAGCTGGGCGTCGAGTACGACGGCATCAGCCAGACCGAGCAGTACACCTCCGGCGTCTACCGCGACCAGGTCCTGCACGCGATGCGGAACCGGGCGAAGATCGACGCGATCCTCGACCAGTACCGCACCAAGAAGGCCCCGGCGAAGAAGTCGCAGAAGCCCGTCGACGAGGCCGAGCTGGAGGCCGCCGAGGGCTCCGGCGCGGCCAGCGAGGACGACGGCAGCGGCGGCTCGTCCGGCTACTTCCCGTACAAGCCCTACTGCGGCCGGTGCGAGAAGGACCTCACCACCGTCACCTCGTACGACGACGAGACCACCGAGCTGGCGTACACCTGCACGGCGTGCGGCTTCGGCGAGACGGTCCACCTGAGCGAGTTCCACCGCGGCAAGCTGGTCTGGAAGGTCGACTGGCCGATGCGCTGGGCGTACGAAGGCGTGATCTTCGAGCCGTCCGGTGTCGACCACTCCTCGCCCGGCTCCTCGTTCGTCGTCGGCGGGCAGATCGTCCGCGAGGTCTTCGGCGGCGTCCAGCCCATCGGCCCCATGTACGCCTTCGTCGGCATCAGCGGCATGGCCAAGATGTCCTCGTCCAAGGGCGGGGTGCCCACCCCGGGCGACGCGCTGAAGATCATGGAGGCGCCGCTGCTGCGCTGGCTCTACGCCCGCCGCAAGCCCAACCAGTCCTTCAAGATCGCCTTCGACCAGGAGATCCAGCGGCTCTACGACGAGTGGGACAAGCTGGCCGCCAAGGTCGCCGACGGCACCGCCCAGCCCGCCGACGAGGCCGCCTGCATCCGCGCCGTCGGCACCGCGGCCGGCCCGCTGCCCACCACCCCGCGACCGCTGCCGTACCGCACCCTGGCCTCGGTCATGGACATCACCGCCGGCCACGACGAGCAGACGCTGCGCATCCTCAGCGACCTCGACCCCGACAACCCGGTCACCTCGCTCGACGAGACCCGGCCCCGGCTCGACAAGGCCGAGTACTGGATCACCACCCAGGTCCCGGCCGACCAGCGCACCATCGTCCGCGACGAGCCCGACAAGGAGCTGCTGGCCACCCTCGACGAGCAGGCCCGCGGCTCGCTGCGGCTGCTGCTCGACGGCCTCGACGAGCACTGGTCGCTGGACGGCCTGACCACCCTGGTCTACGGCGTGCCGAAGGTCCAGGCGGGCCTGGAGCCGGACGCCAAGCCGACCCCGGAGCTCAAGGCCGCCCAGCGCGCCTTCTTCGCGCTGCTCTACCACCTGCTGGTCGGGCGGGACACCGGTCCGCGGCTGCCCACCCTCCTGCTGGCCGTCGGCGCCGACCGGGTGCGCAAGCTGCTCGGCGGCTGACCGCGCGGCGGTGCGCCGTCGCCGCGGAGCGGACGCCGCGGCGTGGTCGCCGCCGGGCCGCCGCCGTCGAGTCGTAGACGCCGGCGCGGGCGTGCGACTCAGGAGTGAGAAGGGGTTCGGCCCCGGGGAGGAGGATCCCCGGGGCCGGACCCTTCACGCTGGAGCCATGAGGGGATTCATCGGTTTCATCGTCATGCTCCAGGGCGCGATGGGATTCATCGGCCAGACGTTCTTCGACGGCGCCTGGGGGCTGCTGCCCCACTGGTTCGACCTGCCGTCGGTCGCCTACCTCGGCGTCTTCGCGGCCGGCGCGGCCCTGGCCGTGTGGGGCGACATGGACAGAAAGCGCCAGCACAAGCGCGCGGAGCAGGGGGCGGCCCGGGGCCTGTCCTAGGCCTCGTCGGAGCGCAGACGCGCCGCACCCCGGAGCAGCGCGCTCCGGGGTGCGGCGGTGCGGCGCCGGTGTCAGCGGCGGCCGCCTCTCCGGCCGGTCACGAGGGTGTCGGTGATGTCGCCCCCGGCGGTCTGCTTGAGGATGTCGATCGTCCGGTGGTTGTCGATGAAGAAGGTCGTGCGACAACCGTCCGGGGGGAGCAGGAGGCTGAACGACGGCGCGCACTCGACGTCCTGGTCGAAGAACGAGCCACCCCATCCCTTGGCGCTGGCCGTGCCTGCCGCCGACAGCAGCAGCACCCCGGCTCCGAGGGCTCCCGCGGCCATACGCAATGCCTTACCCACGACGGAACTTCCTTCCTGTCCTGGTCCCGGTCTTGCGCCGGGCTCACCGCGATCAACGCACCACTGACGGATGGATCACGCTGTGTTACTCCGTCGCGGTGACGGCGCCGCGCGGCCGTACCGGCTCACGGCACCCGGCGTGCGCGTCATGCGATGTGCTCGTCCATCAGCTCCGCGTTGAGGCGGTCGCTGAACCGGTCCATGTAGCGGTTCAGGTCCCGCGAGCGCAGACGGATCCCGTACTGCGCCTCCAGGTTCGCCGCGAACGCGCCCGGCGTCGGCATGCCCTCGCCCTCTATCGAGCGACGGAACACCTGGTACAGGTCGTCGTCGCCCGGGGCCGCGGCCGGTGTCCGGGCGGGCTGCGGGTCCGCCTCCGCGATGCCCTTGCCGAGCGGACGGGTCCCCCCTGCCCCCGTCGGCACCGGGACCTGCGGCTCGGGCTCCGGCGCGCGCGGTGCCGGCAGCGGGACCTGCTCGGGCTCCGGCGCCTGCCGGTGCGTGTCGTCCGCGGGCCGGTGCTCTGGCTCCGGGGTGTAGTCGGGGTCGTAGTCCCCCTGGTACGTCACCTGCTGCGGCGCCGCGAACCACTGGCTCGGCAACGCCTCGGCCGGCTCTGGGCCCGTCGGCTCCAGAGCGGGCGCCGCGGACTGCTGCGGCGCCGGCAGCACCTGCGGTTCGATGCCCGCCGCGGCGAGCCCCGCGGGAGCGGTCTCCGCCAGCGGCACCCCGTACCGGGCGAGCCGCAGGGGCATCAGGGACTCCACGGGAGCCTTGCGGCGCCAGCTGCGCCCGAACCGCGAACGCAGGCGCGCCTGGTACACGAGCCGCTCCTGCTCCAGCTTGATCACCGCGTCGTAGGACCGCAGCTCCCACAGCTTCATCCGCCGCCACAGCAGGAACGTCGGGATGGGCGACAGCAGCCAGCGGGTGAGGCGCACACCCTCCATGTGCTTGTCCGCCGTGATGTCGGCGATCCGCCCGACGGCGTGCCGGGCCGCCTCGACGGTGACGACGAACAGCACCGGGATGACGGCGTGCATGCCCATGCCCAGCGGATCCCCCGACGCCGCCGCGGCGTTGAAGGCGACGGTCGCGACGGTCAGCAGCCACGCCGTCTGCCGCAGCAGCGGGAAGGGCATGCGGATCCAGGTCAGCAGCAGATCCAGGGCGAGCAGTACGCAGATGCCCGCGTCGATGCCGATGGGGAAGAAGTAGGCGAAGTCGCCGAAGCCCTTCTTGACGGCCAGTTCGCGCACGGCCGCGTAGGAGCCGGCGAAGCCGATGCCGGCGATGACCACCGCGCCGGCGACGACAACGCCGATGAGTATCCGGTGCGTGCGTGTCAGCTTCAGTGGCTCGGCCACCCGCGTACCCCTCTTAGTCGGTCCGTTGCGAGCGACAGCCTGGCACATGCGTACGGGCGAGCGGGTGGGGGCCACCGGTGGGGGCGCCCCGGCCGGGCCGGAGCGCGGCCGGGGCGGCGGGGTGCGTCAGGCGTTCGCCTTGGTGGCGGTGGTGACCGCCTCCTTGGCGGCGGCCTGGGCCTGCTTCAGCAGATCGGCACCCTTGGGGGTGTCCGCGCCGGCCAGGCCCGCGCCGTTGAAGTTGATCGTGACGACGATGTTGGAGGCGCGGGCGACGATCGTGGTGTTCTTGAAGTCGTTGCCCTCCTTCTTCACGTCGTAGGTGATCGCGGTCGACTCGTCGCCGGTGCCGGACGTCTTGGCCGTCTTCAGCTTCTTGGCGCCCTTGACGGCCTGTGCGGCGGCGACCTGCTTGCCGTAGAAGTCCGTGGCCCGCTTCTCGGCGGAGCCGACGGCCGGGTCGGAGTCGTAGCGCTGGAAGCCGATGTCGAGCCAGCGGAACTGGGTGCCGTCGACGCCCTGCTCGTCCGAGCTGTTCCAGGAGCAGGTGCCGTGGGCGGCGTTGTTGCTGGACTTGCCCTGCTCGCCGGAGGCGTCCTTCACCTTGGGCAGCATCTTCTTGATGGTGCCCTTGGCGAACGCCTCGCACGGGTTCGGCAGCTGCTTGAACTTCGCGGGCGCCACGGTCGGCGACGGCTTGCCCGCCTTGCCGGAGGCGGACGCGGAGGCGGAGGCGTCACCGGAGCTGTCGCTGTCCGAGCCGGAGCAGCCGGCGACGAGCAGGACCGGTACTGCTGCGCAGGTGAGAAGGCTGGCGAGGCGCTTGGCTGAACGGTGCATGGTTCCTTCGCTGTTCGTCGTCGTCGGTTCGGCCCGGCACGGCCAGGGGGCCCTGCCGTGCGGCCGCCCTGCCGCGCGTACGGGGCGGGGCTAGACGGCACGGTACGCGGCGCGGCGGGGTGTGTGACCGTTTCGTGTCGATGAGAAGGAAGGGTGAATCGGACCTTCCGGTTCCACCGGGCAAATGGGCCGAGCCGCTGATTCCGGACTATTCGCTGAGGCTCTCGGCCAGCTCGCCGGCCAGCGAACGGGCCTTGTCCTGCAGTTCCTGGCTGTCCGGCAGCATCGCCTTGTCCGTGGACCACTGGTCGTACGCGATCGTCACAATGACGTTCGACGTGCGGAAGACCACAGTCACATCGCGGTGCACTCCGGAGTCCGCGGTGATCAATTTGTCATTGAGGAACGCCGCGTCCGCCAGGCCGTCCAGCACGCGCGGGGCGGTCGAGCCGCTCGGGTCGGCACTCGGCTCCGCCGCCTCGGACGCCGCCTTGCTCTCCTTGGCCGTCTTCCCGCCCTTGCCGTCGCCGTCCGTCTTCGTCGCCTTGCCGTCCGGCGTCGCCCCCTTGCCCTTCGGGGTGGAGGGGGAGGGGGAGGCCGGGGAGGCGGAGCCGGTGGAGCCGGACGGGATCTGCGCGGCCAGCTCCTTGCCGTCGTAGATCTCCTGCGCCTTGTCGTCGTCGCTGACCGCGGAGTCGTACGAGACCACGCGCTGGATGTCCACGTTCAGATGGCGGGTGCCCGCGGTGGTCTCGCGGGTCCAGTGGCAGCCGACCCGGCGGTCGGTGTCGTAGGTGATCTCGGCCTGCCCGCCGTAGAGCTTCTCGGCCTCGGCGTCCGAGACGCGCTGGCCGTCGCCGGGCAGCAGGCCGCGCAGGGTGCTGCGCGCGGGCAG
The DNA here is from genome assembly GCF_053595675.1 of Streptomyces sp. NPDC002446. Lineage (NCBI taxonomy): Bacteria > Bacillati > Actinomycetota > Actinomycetes > Kitasatosporales > Streptomycetaceae > Streptomyces > Streptomyces sp. NPDC002446. The sequence continues at coordinate 27,390 of NZ_JBSFYC010000052.1, forward strand.
CCCGCAGGCCTCGGGGAGGTTCTGGTAGCGGCCGGGCTCGGCGGACTGGCTCGCGGTGGCGGTGTCGCCGCTCTTCGCGTCGGCGGCGGCGCCGTCGGTGCTGGAGCCGCCGGTGCAGCCGGTGAGGCCGGCGGCGAGCGCCGCGGCGGCCACCAGTGCGGCACCGGGTACGAACGGCTTGCGGGGCATCGTTCGCGGCTCCTTCCCCTGGGAAATGCGGTTGCCGCCGGGCGGCGGCCGATGGACACAATGTCTACCGCACGTTCTGCCGCGCACGCCGGTCCGGCGTCCAAGATCGTATATCTTGTCCGGCTTTTGCGTTTTTCATGTTTTCGGGGGAATGAGGAAGTTATGTCGTATGTCGAGGTGCCGGGCGCGCAGGTACCGATCCGGATGTGGACGGACCCGGCCTCGGTCGAGGACGTCGCGATGCAGCAGCTGCGCAATGTCGCCACCCTTCCGTGGATCAAGGGCCTGGCCGTGATGCCCGACGTGCACTTCGGCAAGGGCGCCACGGTCGGCTCGGTGATCGCGATGCGCGGCGCGGTCTGCCCGGCGGCGGTCGGCGTCGACATCGGCTGCGGAATGAGCGCGGTGAGGACCTCGCTCACCGCCAACGATCTGCCCGGCGACCTCTCCCGGCTCCGCTCGAAGATCGAGCAGGTGCTCCCGGTGGGGCGGGGGATGCATGACGCTCCCGTCGACCCGGGGCGGCTGCACGGCGTCCCGACGGCCGGGTGGGGGGACTTCTGGGCGCGGTTCGACGGGGTCGCCGACGCGGTCAAGTTCCGTCAGGAACGTGCCACGAAGCAGATGGGGACGCTCGGCGGAGGAAACCACTTCTGGGAGTTCTGCATCGATGCCGACCAGGCCGTGTGGATCATGCTGCACTCCGGATCACGCAACATCGGCAAGGAGCTGGCCGAGTACCACATGGGCGTGGCCCAGAAGCTGCCGCAGAACCAGGGCCTGGTCGACCGCGACCTCGCCGTCTTCATCGCGGACACCCCGCAGATGGCGGCGTACCGCAACGACCTGTTCTGGGCGCAGGAGTACGCCAAGCACAACCGCGAGATCATGATGGCCCTGACCCAGGACGTGGTCCGCCGGGAGTTCAAGAAGGCGAAGGTCACCTTCGGCGAGGTCATCTCCTGCCACCACAACTATGTGGCGGAGGAGCGGTACGACGGCATGGACCTGCTGGTGACCCGCAAGGGCGCCATCCGGGCGGGCAGCGGCGAGTACGGCATCATCCCGGGCTCGATGGGTACCGGCTCGTACATCGTCAAGGGCCTGGGGAACGCCGCGTCCTTCAACTCCGCCTCGCACGGCGCCGGCCGCAAGATGAGCCGGAACGCCGCCAAGAAGCGGTTCTCCACGCGGGATCTGGAGGAGCAGACGCGCGGAGTGGAGTGCCGCAAGGACTCCGGAGTGATCGACGAGATCCCCGGCGCCTACAAGCCGATCGAGAAGGTCATGGAGCAGCAGCGCGACCTGGTGGAAGTGGTCGCCCACCTCAAGCAGGTCGTCTGCGTGAAGGGCTGACCGGGCGGCGGCGACACCCCGCCGCCGGCCGGATCTCTCAACTGGTGCGGTGCACCTTGGTGTTGGAGGCCTGGGCGCGGGGGCGCACCACCAGGAGGTCGATGTTGACGTGGGCGGGGCGGGTGACGGCCCAGGTGATGGTGTCGGCGACGTCCTCCGCGCTGAGCGGCCGGTCGACGCCCTCGTAGACCTTCGCGGCCCTGGCGGTGTCGCCGCGGAAGCGGGTGGTGGCGAACTCGTCGGTCTTGACCATGCCGGGGGCGACCTCGATGACGCGTACGGGCTCGCCGCACAGCTCCAGGCGGAGGGTCTCGGCGATGACATGCGCGCCGTGCTTGGCGGCGACATAGCCGCCGCCGCCCTCGTAGGTGCCGTGGCCGGCGGTGGAGGAGAGCACGACGACGGTGCCGTCGCCGGAGGCGGTCAGCGCGGGCAGCAGCGCCTGGGTCATATGGAGCACGCCGAGCACATTGACCTCGTACATGGCGCGCCAGTCGGCGGGGTCGCCGGTGGCGACGGGTTCCGCACCGTAGGCGCCGCCGGCGTTGTTGACCAGGACGTCGACGGAGCCCAGGCGTGCGAGGTCGGCCGCGAAGGCGTCGACGGCGGCGCGGTCGGTGACGTCGAGGGCGTAGGCGCGGGCGTTGGGAAGCTCGGCGGCGAGCGCCTCGATGCGGTCCTTGCGGCGCGCGGTGAGGACCACGTGGTAGCCGGCGGCGGCCAGCGCTCGGGCGGTGGCGGCGCCGATGCCGCTGCTCGCTCCGGTGACGACGGCGGTACGGGCCTCGGCAGTCATGGTGCTCTCCTCGGGGCGGTGGTCGCTGCTCGCTGAGCGCTGAGGTCGTGCGCGGCCAGGATATGCGGGCGCGCTCAGCGGCCCCTCGGGGCGTACATGATCACTGCCATGCCGGCCAGGCAGATCAGCGCGCCGATGACGTCCCAGCGGTCGGGGCGGTAGCCGTCGGCGACCATTCCCCACGCCAGCGAGCCAGCGACGAAGACACCGCCGTACGCGGCGAGGATGCGGCCGAACTCGGCGTCCGGCTGGAGGGTGGCGACAAAGCCGTAGATCCCCAGGGCGACGACCCCGGCGCCGATCCAGACCCAGCCCTTGTGCTCACGGATCCCTTGCCACACCAGCCAGGCGCCGCCGATCTCGAAGAGGGCGGCGACGGCGAAGAGTGCGGCGGAACGGGCGATCAGCATGAGGGAAGCGTAGGAGCCCGCCCGGAGGGCGGACGGAGCCGGGCGTGGGTGGACGGAGCCGGGCGCGGGCGGGTGCCGGTGGAGTGTCAGTGCGGTGTGAGAGCTTCGAGAGCATGCTGATCGAACGGGCTTACGTGGATCTTCCGGAGGGGGAGGGGGCGGCCGGGGACGGCTGGCCCTGGACGGTGCCGTGTGTGCGCCAGCTGGCGAAGGAGGGGCTGGCCTTCCGCGCTCCGGTCACGTTTCTGGTGGGCGAGAACGGCTCGGGCAAGTCGACGCTGGCCGAGGCGCTCGCGGAGGGGTTCGGCCTGGATTCGTACGGCGGCTCGGCGGGCTACAAGTACGCCAGCTCGCGGGAGGCGTCGCTGGGCGGGCTGATGCGGTTCGATCCGACGCGGGAGGGGCGCCGGATGGTGCGGGGACCGAGGGTCCGGCGGAAGGGGTTCTTCCTGCGGGCCGAGACGGCGCTGGAGGCGCTCAGCGGCGAGCGCCATTCGCTGCGGCTGTCCCGGCACCCGGACGAGATGAGCCACGGTGAGGGGTTCTTGCTGGCCTTCCGGGAGCGGTTCTCGCAGCGGGGTCTCTATGTGATGGACGAGCCCGAGGCCGCGCTGTCGTTCTCCTCCTGCCTTGAACTGGTCGGGTTGATGGACGAGTTGGGGACCGGGGGCGCGCAGATCATCTGCGCCACGCACTCCCCGCTGCTGACGGCGCTCCCCGGCGCGGAGATCATCGAGGTCGGCGAGCACGGTATGCGGTCGGTGGAGTGGTCGGAGCTGGGCCTCGTCGACCACTGGCGGCGCTACCTCAACGACCCGCGGGCGTATCTGCGGCATGTGCTGGCGCCGGGGTGACTTCGTAGGGGCCGAGGTCGGTCCGGCCTTCTTCAAGCCGTCGCCGGCCGCGGCCCGTAGGCTGACGGACACGACGGCCCCCCTGGCGCGCCCGGGCTCGTCAGGAGGGCCGGGCCGTCGCCCGCCCGGTCACCCGCCCCAGGTGTCCCTCGAACACCTGCCGCGCCTGCGGTGTCAGCGTTCTGAGTGCGACCATCGCCGTGAGGATCACATCGCACAGCTCGCTGTGGACGTCGTCCCAGGTGTGGCTGCGGCCCTTGCGCGGGTTCTGGCCGGTGGCCCCGATGACGGCCTGGGCGACCTCCCCGGCTTCCTCGGAGAGCTTCAGGATGCGCAGCAGCCGCTCCTGTTCCGGCGGCAGCGCGCTCTCCCCGTCGAGCCAGTGCACCAGAGCGTCGACGGCGTCCCAGACGGCTGACGGGCCGTCGGCCGGAGTGTCAGACATGGCCCGATTGTGCCCGCCACTGCGGGGCCTTGGTGCCTAGTGTGGTGGATCGCCTCCGGCGGATCGCGGGCCGGCGGCCGGCGGACGGTGGACGAGTGGAGGGCTGCCCCGGATGAACGAGCACCGCACGTCCCGCTTCCGGCTCCCCGAGGCGCTGATCGAGTTCTACGGGCTGGCGCCGCTGCCCCGCGAGGGCGGGCGGTTCCGGCAGACCTGGGCGGGCCCGCCGCGGCCCGACGGACGGCCCGAGGGGACCGCGATAGTGATGCTGCTGACCGCCGGGCCGGGCGACTTCTCCGCCCTGCACCGGCTGCCGACCGACGAGATCTGGCACTTCTATACGGGCGACCCGCTCACCCTGTTCCTCCTCTCCGAGGACGGTGCACCCCCTGGCGGCGAAGGGCTCCCCGCGGGCGGCGGCCCCGCCCCGGGCGGCGGGCGGCGCCCGGCCCGTACGGTCGTCCTCGGGCCGGACGTCCTGGGCGGGCAGCACGTCCAGTTCACGGTCCCCGCCGGTACGTGGATGGCGGCCGAGGTCGCCGACGGCGGGGCCTGGACGCTCTTCGGCTGCACGATGGCGCCCGGTTTCACCTTCGCGGACTACGAGCACGGGGACGCCGCCGAACTGGCCGCGCGCTTTCCCCAGGAGGCAGCGCGGATCGCCGCGCTGAGCCGGCCATGACCGATCCGGCCATGAAAGATCCGGGCATGAAAGATCCGGGCATGAAAGATCCGGGCATGAAAGATCCGGCCACGACGGATCCGGACGTGACGGAGCAGGCCAGCCCCGCCCCCTCGGGCCACCGCGGGCTGCCCGATCTGACCGGGCAGGTCGCCCTCGTCACCGGCGCCGCGGGCGGCATCGGCCGGGGCATCGCGCTGCGGTTCGCCGCCGCGGGCGCCGACGTCGTGGCGCACTACCGCACGGGCGCCGACGCGGCACGGGAGCTGGTCGAGCGGATCGAGGCGGGCGGCGGGGGCGCGCTGGCGCTGCGCGCCGATCTGGCCGTCGAGGAGGAGTGCCACCGGCTGGTGGAGGCGGCGGCCGGCTGGCGCGGGCGGCTGACCGCGCTGGTGAACAACGCGGCGGTGCAGCCCACCCAGGAGCTGGCGGGGATGTCGCTGGCCGACTGGCGGGCGGTGGCGGACGTGAATGTGCACAGCGTCTTCGCCTGCACCCAGGCCGCGGTGAGCGTGATGCGGGAGGGCGGGGGAGGCTCGGTGACGCATATCGCCTCGATCGAGGCGGACCGCCCGGCGCCGCACCACGCCCACTACTGCGCGTCCAAGGCGGCGGTGGTGATGCATGCGCGCTCGGCGGCGCTGGAGTACGGGCCCTACGGGATCCGCGTCAACAGCGTCTCGCCGGGGCTGATCGCGCGCCCCGGGCTGGCGGAGGACTGGCCGGAGGGGGTGCGGCGCTGGCGGGCGGCGGCGCCCGCCGGGCGGTTGGGCACGCCCGAGGACGTGGGTGACGCCTGTGTGTTCCTCGCCTCACCGATGGCGTCGTGGATCACCGGACACGATCTCGTCGTGGACGGCGGCGTCTCGGCCCGCCCGACGTGGTGAGCGCGGGGGCGGGAGCCGGGGCCCGTCCGCTGCCGTGACCGGTCCGGCGGCGCGGCGGGCCGGGGCCCGCCGCACTCTGCCGAACCGTTACGGCCACACCAGGCAGTACGCCTGATGCCCCGCCTCGTGCAGCCGGTGGCTGAAGTCCTGCCACTCGTGCAGCAGCTGGTAGACGGTGAAGGCGTCGCGCGGGCCGCCGCGGTCGGGGACGGTGGACCAGATGAAGGCGGCCGCGCCGACCGACTCCTCGCCGACACCGCGCAGCGGGTCGACCACGGTCATGGGGAGCTTGACGACGGCGTAGTCGGGGTGGAGGACGACGAGTTCGAGCGGCGGAACCTTGTGGAGCGGTATGCCCTCTATACCGGTGAGGACCATGGCGGCCATCGTCTCCGGCTTGATCTTGGTGAACATACCGCCCATACCGAGCTCGTCACCGCCGAGTTCCTCGGGGCGCATGGAGATCGGGACACGGGCCGCGGTCGCGCCGTTGGGCGCGCCGAAGTACTTGTACGTCACCCCCATGCGGCCGCCTCTGATGTCCCCGCCCTTGGTTTCCTCGCGCCGGTGACGGCCGCGCTGGGCGCGGTCGGGACCCCGGTCATCGGTTCCCTCGCCCAGTTCGCCACCGCGATGCATATCTCCACCCGACCACTCGCAGCCCCAGCCGCGCAACCCGATCATCGTCTCAGAGACCTCCCCCGTCACCGGCGCGTGAAACGCCCGGCCGCACGCCCCCGTGCGCCTCTGAGACCATTGCTTGCGTGACTTACTCGTACGTCGCCCCAGTTTCGCAGACGAGTGGGGGCTGACGCCCGGTCGGAAGCGAGAGGAATCAAAAAAGGATCGAACGGGAACCGCGCGGCACCTTAGGTGGTCCAAGCGGGGATTCCCGCACGTTGTCAGCCGGGCCGTGTCCGTGCGTCGCCGCCCTCCCCGTTTATGCAGGTCAGGATCACAGTGTCTTTTCCGTATGAAGCCCCTGTTTCGCAGTCGCTGTTCGAGCGCGCGTCCGCGGTGACGCCGGGCGGCGTCAACTCTCCGGTGCGGGCGTTCCGGGCCGTGGGCGGTACGCCCCGGTTCATGGTGTCCGGTACCGGTCCGTACCTCACCGATGCCGACGGCCGTGAGTATGTCGACCTCGTGTGCTCCTGGGGGCCGATGATCCTCGGCCACTCGCACCCCGAGGTGATCGCCGCGGTCCAGGAGGCCGTCGCCCGCGGTACGTCCTTCGGTACGCCCGGCGCGGGCGAGGTCGAGCTGGCCGAGGAGATCGTGGCCCGGATCGAGCCGGTCGAGCAGGTGCGGCTGGTCTCCAGCGGCACCGAGGCGACGATGTCGGCGATCCGGCTGGCGCGCGGGTTCACCGGCCGGCCGAAGGTGATCAAGTTCGCGGGCTGCTACCACGGGCATGTGGACGCGCTGCTGGCCGCGGCCGGTTCGGGCGTGGCGACCCTCGGTCTGCCCGACACGCCGGGCGTGACGGGTGCGCAGGCCGGCGACACGATCGTGCTGCCGTACAACGACCTGGAAGCGGTGCGGGCGGCCTTCGCCGCGCACCCCGGCGAGATCGCCTGTGTGATCACCGAGGCGTCGCCCGGCAACATGGGCGTGGTGCCGCCGCTGCCCGGCTTCAACCAGGGGCTGAAGGACATCTGCGCCGGCGACGGCGCGCTGTACATCTCCGACGAGGTGATGACCGGCTTCCGCGTCAGCAAGTCCGGTTGGTACGGGATCGATGGCGTACGTCCGGATCTGATGACGTTCGGGAAGGTGATGGGCGGCGGCTTCCCGGCCGCGGCCTTCGGCGGCCGCGCGGACGTCATGGCGCACCTCGCCCCGGCCGGCCCCGTCTACCAGGCGGGCACCCTGTCCGGGAACCCGATCGCCACCGCGGCCGGCGTCGCGCAGCTGCGGCTGCTGGACGACGCCGCGTACGAGAAGGTCGACGCGGTCTCCGCCGAGCTGCGTGCGCTGGTGACCGGCGCGCTGGCCAAGGAGGGCGTCGCGCACCGCCTCCAGGCCGCGGGCAACATGTTCTCGGTCTTCTTCACCGACGCCGACGTCACCAACTACGACGAGGCCAAGGCGCAGGAGTCCTTCCGCTTCACCGCCTTCTTCCACTCGATGCTGGCGCAGGGCGTCTACCTCCCGCCGTCCGCCTTCGAGTCGTGGTTCGTCTCGACCGCGCACGACACACAGGCCGTCGAGCGGATCGCGGCGGCGCTGCCGGCCGCCGCCCGCGCCGCCGCCGAAGCGACTGCATGATGGGTGCCATGAGCAGCGAAGACATCACCGTCGTCCATCTGATGCGGCACGGCGAGGTGCACAACCCCGACGGCGTGCTCTACGGGCGCAGGCCCGGCTACCACCTCTCCGACCTGGGCCGGAAGATGGCCGACCGGGTCGCCGAGCACCTCGCGGGGCGGGACATCACGCATGTCGTCTCCTCGCCGCTGGAGCGTGCGCAGGAGACCGCGACGCCGATCGCCGGTGCGCACGGTCTGGACCTGGCCACCGACGAGCGGCTGATCGAGGCGGCCAACGTCTTCGAGGGCAAGACCTTCGGCGTCGGCGACGGGGCGCTGAAGAAGCCGGGGAACTGGAAGTACCTCACGAACCCGTTCCGCCCCTCCTGGGGCGAGCCGTACATCGAGCAGGTCGTACGGATGATGGCGGCGCTCGGCGCGGCGCGGGACGCGGCGCGCGGGCACGAGGCGGTGGCGGTCAGCCATCAGCTGCCGATCTGGATCGTGCGCAGCTTCGCGGAGCGGCGGCGGCTGTGGCACGACCCGCGGAAGCGGCAGTGCACGCTGGCCTCGCTGACGTCGTTCACGTTCCACGGCGACAAGATCATTTCGGTGGGGTACAGCGAGCCGGCGCGCGACCTGGTTCCCTCCCATCTTCTGGCGGGCGCCAAACCCGTCAAGGGAAAGGCCAAGGCTTTTGGGGCCTGACGTTGCATCATTCGGTGGAATGCCAAGAGCAGACGAAATCCCATACCTGAGCGAATAACCCGGAATCCCGGTGCTCGACATGCCCTCTACTCGATTGTCCGTTTATATGGATATTGAGTTCGGCGAGCACGGATGGGGACGAGGGTATGCGCGCGATCAGCCGGCGAAACCTGTTGGGTATGGGAGTTGGGGCAGCCGCGGCGCTCGGCGTCGCCGGCTGCTCCTCGTCGGGCTCGGACGCGGGGGCGGACAAACAGAAGGCGCGAAACTCCGTCCAGGCCCGCCCCAAACTCATCGGTGACGGCTCGACAGCGCATTACGGCCCCCAGCCGAACCAGCCGAAAGCACCCGAACGGCTGGAGCCCGGACAGACCCCTCCGCAGTTCGTGGTCTTCTCCTGGGACGGCGCGGGAGAGGTCGGCAACGGCCTCTTCCCCCGCTTTCTCAAGCTCGCCAAGGACCACGGCGCCGCCATGACCTTCTTCCTGTCCGGGCTCTATCTCCTGCCCGAATCCCAAAAGGACCTCTACGAGCCCCCGAACAACCGGCGCGGCGCCTCCGACATCGGCTACCTCGCCGACGACCACATCCAGGAGACGCTGAAATACGTACGCCAGGCCTGGCTCGACGGCCACGAGGTCGGCACCCACTTCAACGGCCACTTCTGCAGCGGCTCCGGCGCCGTCCGACACTGGAGCCCCGAACACTGGCAAGCCGAGATCGACCAGGTGATGGACTTCGTCACCAAATGGCGCACAAACACCGGCTTCAAAAGACTCGAACCGCTGCCCTTCGACTACCGCCAGGAATTGGTCGGCGGCCGCACACCGTGCCTGCTCGGCCAGCGAAACCTCCTGCCCACCGCCAGAAAACTCGGCTGGCGCTATGACGCCAGCTCGCCCGGCGGCCTGCAGATGTGGCCGAAGAAAAAAATGGGCATCTGGGACTTCCCGCTCCAGCAGATTCCCTTCCCCGGGCACTCTTTCGAGGTGCTCTCCATGGACTACAACATCCTCGCCAACCAGTCGAGGAACTCCACCAAGGCCCCGCCGGCCAACTACCCGGGCTGGCGGCAGCAGGCCACCGACGCCTATATCTCCGGATTCCGCCGCGCCTACGAGACCAACCGCGCACCGCTCTTCATCGGCAACCACTTCGAGCAGTGGAACGGCGGCATCTACATGGACGCCGTCGAGACGGCGCTCAAGCACATCGCCAACGAGCAGAACCGCGATGTCCACCTGGTGTCCTTCCGGCAGTTCGCCGACTGGATGGACGCCCAGGACCCCGAGATACTCGCCAAGCTCCAGCGGATCCCCGTCGGCAAACGCCCCGAAGAGGGCTGGAAGACGTACCTCTCGACGGCCTGACGCCCCCCTCGGACACACGCGAGGGGGGCGTGGAAGATCCGCAAAAGGCCCATGCGAAACTTTTCACATGAGTGCTAGCCGCGCCCCACGCCCACTCCTGCGCCGCCGCCGTACCGCCCTGCTCACCGCGGGCACCGCGGCCGCCGCACTGGCGCTGAGCGCCTGCGGCGACGGCACCTCCGGCGGCTCCGCGCAGACCCGGTTCGTCCAGGGCAAGGACGGCATCGACACCGTCAAGCCCGGCAACCGGCAGCCGGCACCCGAACTGTCCGGCGAGACCACCACCGGCAAACAGCTCGACGTCGCCGACTACAAGGGCAAGGTCGTCATCCTCAACGTCTGGGGATCGTACTGCGGGCCCTGCATCGCCGAGGCGCCGAACTTCGCCAAGGTTTCGAAGGAGACCAAGGACAAGGGCGTCCAGTTCATCGGGATCAACACCCGCGACGCCGACCGGACGCAGGCCACCGGCTTCGAGGACGACCACAACGTCCCCTACCCGAGCCTGTACGACCCCACCGGCAAACTGATGCTGCGCTTCCCCAAGGGCAGCCTCAACCCGCAGGCCATCCCCTCCACCATCGCCATCGACCGGCACGGCAAGATCGCCGCGCGCTCGCTCGGCCCGCTCACCGGCGACGAGCTGCGCAAGATGGTCGACCCGCTGATCGCCGAGAAGTGACCGCCCCGGAGATGGAACTCGTACAGCTCGCCGCCGCACAGAACCAGACCGTCCTCAACGGCACCCTGCTCGCCGCCGTCCCCATCGCGCTGCTGGCCGGACTCGTCTCGTTCTTCTCGCCCTGCGTCCTGCCGCTGGTCCCCGGCTACATGTCGTACGTCACCGGCGTCACCGGCACCGACCTCGCCCAGGCCCGCCGCGGCCGGATGCTCGCCGGCGCCGCCCTCTTCGTCCTCGGCTTCACCGCCGTCTTCGTCTCCGGCGGCGCCCTCTTCGGCTTCTTCGGCCAGACCCTGCAGCAGTACAAGGACATCATCTCCAAGGTCCTGGGCGTACTGATGATCCTGCTCGGACTGGCCTTCGCCGGCGTACTGCAGCGCTTCGGCCAGCGCGAACTGCGCTTCCACACGAAGCCCGCCATGGGACTGGCCGGCGCGCCCGTGCTCGGGATGCTCTTCGGCATCGGCTGGACGCCCTGCCTGGGCCCCACCTTCGCCGCCGTCAGCGCCCTCGCCTTCTCCGACGCCAACGCCGGACGCGGCGCCCTGCTCACCGTGGCGTACTGCCTGGGCCTGGGCGTGCCGTTCATCGCCGTCGCGCTCGCCTTCCGCCGGGTGCTCGGCGCCTTCGGCTGGGTCAAGCGGCACTACGTGTGGGTGATGCGGATCGGCGGCGGCATGATGGTCGCGCTCGGCATCCTCCTCGTCACCGGCCTCTGGGACAGCCTCATGTCCGAACTGCAGAGCTGGACGCAAAGCTCCACCGTTGGGATCTGACTGATGTCCACCAAGACCGACACCCCCCGCGACCCCGAGACCGGCTCACCGGCCCCGGCCGACGGGGGCGGCGACCTCGGCGCGGCCGGCTCCCAGCTCTCCACCGCCCCCACCGAGGACGTCACCCTCCCCTCCCTCGGCCCCCTCGGCTGGGCACGCTGGTTCTGGCGGCAGCTGACCTCGATGCGGGTGGCGCTGCTGCTGCTCTTCCTGCTGTCGATCGGCGCCATCCCCGGCTCGCTGATCCCGCAGACCAGCATCGACCCCGTCAAGGTCGACCAGTTCAAGGCCGACCACACCACCCTCGGCGACATCTACGACAAGCTCGGGATGTTCCACGTCTACAGCTCGGTGTGGTTCTCCGCGATCTACCTGCTGCTGTTCATCTCGCTGATCGGCTGCATCGTGCCGCGCACCTGGCAGTTCGTCGGACAGCTCCGCGGCCGGCCGCCGGCCGCCCCGCGCCGGCTGACCCGGCTGCCCGCGTACACCACCTGGCGCACCGACGCGGCCCCCGACGAGGTCCTCGCCGCGGCCCAGCGGATGCTGAAGAAGCGCCGCTTCCGCGCCCACCGGGCCGGCACCGCCGTCGCCGCCGAGAAGGGCTATCTGCGCGAGGTCGGCAACCTCGTCTTCCACCTCGCGCTGATCGTGATGCTGGTGGCGTTCGCCGTCGGCAGCCTGTGGAAGTCCGAAGGCGGCAAGCTGATCACCGAGGGCGACGGCTTCGCCAACAGCCTCACCCAGTACGACGACTTCAAGTCCGGCCCGTTCTTCGACACCGACACCCTGGAGCCCTTCGGCTTCACGCTCAACAAGTTCGAGGCGACCTACGAGCGCACCGGACCGCAGAAGGGCACCCCCCGCGTCTTCCGCGCCCACATCACGTACTTCTCCGGCGCCGACGGCAAGGAACACAAGACCGCGATCGAGGTGAACACCCCCCTCGACATCGCGGGCTCCAAGGTCTACCTGCTCTCGCACGGCTACTCGCCCCAGGTCACCGTCAAGGACGGCCGCGGCAAGGTCGTCTACAAGGGCGCGGTGCCCTTCCTCCCGCAGGACGCCAAGAACTTCACCTCGACCGGTGTCGTCAAGGTGCCGGGCGCCCAGACCAAGGACGGCAAGCGCAACCAGCTCGGCTTCCAGGGCTTCTTCGTCCCCACGTACGGCGGCAAGGGCTCCGGCTCGATGTTCTCCCAGTTCCCCGCACTGGACTACCCGGTACTGACGCTGACCGCCTACCACGGCGACCTCGGCGTCTCCTCCGGACTGCCGCAGAACGTCTACCAGCTGCAGAAGAAGAACCTCAAGCAGTACAAGGTCAAGGGCCGCCCGCTCGCCCAGATGATGCTGCCCGGCGAGACCATGAAGCTCCCGGGCGGCGACGGCAGCATCCAGTTCACCGGCGTCAAGAGCTGGGCCAGCTTCAAGATCAGCCACCAGCCGGGCAACGGCCTCGCACTGGCCGGCGCGATCTGCGCCCTGCTCGGCCTGGCCGGCTCGCTGTTCATCCAGCGGCGCCGGGTATGGGTCCGGGCCGAACGCGTCGAGGAGAACGGCACCGGCGTCACCGTCGTCGAGATGGCCGGCCTCGGCCGCAGCGAATCCGCCCGGCTGCCGGAGGAACTCGCCCATCTCGCGGCGGCACTGGAGCCCGACGCCCCCCTGGCCCCGGCCGCCGCCCCCGGCACCGGCACCGAAACCCCCTCCGAAGACCCCGCGGAGCCCACTGACTCTGACGGTCCTGCTGACCCCTCCGAAGGAGCGCGCGCGTGAACATCGCTGCCGCAGCCAACGAGACACTGGCGCACAACAGCAACCTGCTGGTCTATTCGTCGATGGCGGTCTACACGCTCGCCTTCCTCGCGCACATGGCCGAGTGGGTGTTCGGCAGCCGCAGCAAGGTCGGCCGCACCGCCGCCGCCCTGACCGCGCAGGCCAAGGCGCCCGCCACGGTGTCCGTCCAGGCCCGGCAGGGCGGCGGCACGGCCGTACTGGAGCGGCCCAAGGTCATCACCAAGGCCGCGGCCGGCAGCCGCGACGTCCCCGACGGCCCCGGCGCCGCCGGCGGCACCGAGAAGGGCGACCTCTACGGGCGGATCGCCATCTCCCTGACCGTCCTGGCCTGGGCGCTGCACACGGGCGGCGTCGTCACCCGCGCACTGTCCGTGGAGCGTGCCCCCTGGGGCAACATGTACGAGTTCTCCACGACCTTCGCCGCGGTCGCGGTCGGCGCGTACCTGCTGCTGCTCACCCTCAAGAAGAACGTCCGCTGGATCGGCCTGCCCCTGGTCACCACCGTCCTGCTCGACCTCGGTCTGGCCGTCACGGTGCTCTACACCGCCAGCGACCAGCTGGTGCCCGCGCTGCACTCGTACTGGCTGTGGATCCACGTCAGCTGCGCGATCATCTCCGGCGCGGTGCTCTACCTCGGCGCCGTCTCCACCCTGCTGTTCCTCTTCCGCGACCGCTACGAGGCCAAGCTCGCCGACCCGGACGGCAAGCAGCCCGGCGCCTTCGCCACCTCCGTCCTGGAGCGGCTGCCCGCGGCCGCCTCGCTCGACAAGTTCGCCTACCGCATCAACGCCACGGTCTTCCCGCTGTGGACGTTCACGATCATCGCGGGCGCCATCTGGGCCGAGGCCGCCTGGGGCCGCTACTGGGGCTGGGACCCCAAGGAGGTCTGGACCTTCATCACCTGGGTCGCCTACGCCTGCTACCTGCACGCCCGCGCCACCGCCGGCTGGAAGGGCCGCAAGGCCGCCTGGCTGGGCCTGATCGCCTTCGCCTGCTACCTGTTCAACTACTACGGCGTGAACATCTTCGTGACGGGCCTGCACTCCTACGCGGGAGTCTGATCCCCGCGGACGTCCGGTCCACGCGGACGGTCCGGACGTCTGATCTACGCGGACGGTCCGGACGTCTGATCTACACGGACGTCGGTCCAGACGTCTGATCTATGCGGACGTCCGCTCCCCGGCCGGACCCAGACCCGGCGTCCCCTCGGGCGCCGGGTACGGCCGCTCCTCGGGCAGCAGCGCGGCGGCCGCCGCCGTGTCCCCGGCGCGCACCAGCCCATGGATCTCATGGGCGAGCGCCGTGACATCCGTGATCGCCACCGTCCACTCGTCCGCGTACCGCCGCGACGCCTCACCGGCCAGCCCCAGCTGCAGCGAACGGTAGGGCAGCGCCCGCAGCCGCAGATCACGCTCCGGGTCCCACTGCACCCGCGCCGGTGCCCCCTTCAGCTGCCGCTGCCAGGCCGCGCGGTCGGCGTGCTCGCCGGGTTCGTAGTGCGACAGACAGGCGTTCTGCAACGCCCAGTCGAAGCCCGCCCGGTCGATCTCGACGGCGAGCACGGTCTCCTGGTCGGCCTTGGCGCCCCAGCCGCAGCGGTACATCATCCACAGGAACGACGGCTTGATCCACGTCATCCGCTCCCGCTTCCACGCCGCGGGGAACCGGCCGTCCCGCGCGGCCGGGAGACCGAGCGCGGGCGCATAGGCCTGGTAGACGGTGACGGTCCGTTCGGTGTGCCGGGCGCGGATACGGCGGACCGGCTCGCGATGCGGCGCGTCGGGGTCCGTGGTCAGACGTACGGGGACGTCGGAACCTGTGCTCATGGCGAGCCATCCTGGCCGACACCAGGCGCCGCGGCCAGCGAATTGCGCGTGACGACGGGCCAGGTCCCGGGCGTTCCCTAGTCCTTGGCTAGCCCTTGGCGGGCGGAGTGTCCTCGGGCCCGTCCGCCGCGTCGCCGCCCTTGCGCCGCAGCTCCTCCTCGCGGCGCCGCAGATCGGCCTCCCAGTCCTTGAGCAGGTTCTCGTCCTGCTTGTTCTGGTCCTTGAGGGACCTGAGGAACTCGGGATTGTCGTCCGGGGCGACGAACTTCGCGCGGTGGTTGCGGTGCCACTCCGCGGGCGTACTGCCGTCGCCCGCCACCGGGCGCCGCTGCTTGCCCGCCACCAGCCACGCGACCGGGCCGATCAGCACCTCACCGAAGAGCAGGATGATGATCACCCACACCACCTTGGGCAGGCCGCGCACCTGCGACTCGGGCGTGTTGAGGCAGTCGATGAACGCGTAGATCCACAGCGCCAGCACCAGTAGGAACGGCAGATACCTGAGCATTGCGGAACACGCCCCCTGCGCGCGACGGCGGGCCCACGACGGGGCCCGGTGACCCGTCCAGGGTAGTGCGTACCCGATACTGGAACGCATGGCTTACGACGATCTCCGCTCGTTCCTGCGCGCCCTTGAACGCGAAGGCGACCTCAAGCGCATCAAGGCCGAGGTCGACCCCCATCTGGAAGTCGGCGAGATCGTGGACCGGGTGCAGAAGTCCGGCGGCCCTGCGCTGCTCTTCGAGAACGTCAAGGGCTCGGCGATGCCGCTCGCGATGAACGTCTACGGCACCGACCGCCGGCTGCTGAAGGCGCTGGGCCTGAAGTCGTACGAGGACATCAGCGGCAAGATCGGCGGCCTGCTCAAGCCGGAGCTGCCGCAGGGCTTCGTCGGCGTGCGCGAGGCGTTCGGCAAGCTCGCGAACATGACGCACGTCCCGCCGAAGAAGGTCAAGGGCGAGAGCGCGCCGGTCCAGGAAGTCGTCCTCACCGGAGACGACGTCGACCTCGACCGGCTCCCGGCCCTGTTCACCTGGCCCAAGGACGGCGGCTCCTTCTTCAACCTGGGGCTGACCCACACCAAGCACCCCGAGACCGGCGTCCGCAACCTCGGTCTCTACCGCCTCCAGCGCCACGACAAGCGCACCATCGGCATGCACTGGCAGATCCACAAGGACAGCCGCAACCACTACCAGGTCGCGGCCAAGCGCGGTGAGAAGCTGCCCGTCGCCATCGCCTTCGGCTGCCCCCCGGCCGTCACGTACGCCTCCACCGCCCCGCTCCCCGGAGACATCGACGAGTACCTCTTCGCCGGCTTCCTCCAGGGCAAGCGGATCGAGATGGTCGACTGCAAGACCGTTCCGCTGCAGGTCCCGGCGAACGCCGAGGTCGTCATCGAAGGCTGGCTCGAACCCGGCGAGATGCTCCCCGAGGGCCCCTTCGGCGACCACACCGGCTTCTACACGCCGCAGGAGCCGTTCCCGGCGCTGACCATCGACTGTGTGACGATGCGGCGGCGCCCGCTGCTCCAGTCGATCGTGGTGGGCCGCCCGCCCACGGAGGACGGCCCGCTCGGCCGCGCCACGGAGCGCTTCTTCCTCCCCCTCCTCAAGATCATCGTCCCGGACATCGTGGACTACCACCTCCCCGAGTCCGGCGGCTTCCACAACTGCGCGATCGTCTCGATCGACAAGAAGTACCCCAAGCACGCACAGAAGGTCATGCACGCCATCTGGGGCGCGCACATGATGTCGCTGACCAAGCTGATCGTGGTCGTGGACGCGGACTGCGACGTCCACAACCTCCACGAGGTCTCCTGGCGCGCGCTCGGCAACACGGACTACGCCCGCGACCTGACCGTCGTCGAAGGGCCCGTCGACCACCTCGACCACGCCTCCTACCAGCAGTTCTGGGGCGGCAAGGCGGGCATCGACGCAACGAAGAAGTGGCCCGAGGAGGGCTACACCAGGGACGGGGGCTGGCCGGACATGGTCGAGTCCGACCCGCCGACGGCGGCGCTGGTCGACCGCCGCTGGAAGGAGTACGGCCTGTGAGCACCTCCGCCGCGGCGGTCCCGCAGCCGGGCCGGACCAGGGCGTTCCTGCGCCTGGTCGTCATCGAGCACTCCGTCTTCGCGCTGCCCTTCGCCTACATCGCGGCGTTCACCGCCATGTACCAGCTGGACAAGCGCATCCACTGGCTCCCCCTGCTGCTGGTGACCCTCGCGATGGTGGGTCTGCGCACCTTCGCGATGGCTGTCAACCGCATCATCGACCGCGAGATCGACGCCCGTAACCCGCGCACGGCCGGGCGGGAACTCGTCACCGGCGCGGTCTCGGTCAAGTCCGCCTGGACCGGCGCGCTGGTCGCCGTCGTCGTCTTCCTGGGCGCCGCGGCACTGCTCAACCCGCTGTGCCTGGCGCTGGCTCCGGTCGCCGTGGTCCCGATGGTGGTCTACCCGTACGGCAAGCGGTTCACGAACTTCCCGCATGCGATCCTCGGCCTCGCCCAGGCGATGGCCCCGGTCGGCGCCTGGATCGCGATCACCGGCGAGTGGTCCTGGGAGGCGGTGATCCTCGGCCTCGCGGTCGGTATCTGGATCGGCGGCTTCGACCTGATCTACGCCTGCCAGGACGTCGAGGCGGACCGCGCCAACGGCGTGATGTCCGTACCGGCCCGCTTCGGTGTGCCGGGCGCGCTGTGGGGCGCGCGCTGGTGCCACGTCGTGACGACCGCGCTGCTGGTCTGGTACGCCCTCGCCATCGGCGCCGGTCTCTTCTTCTGGCTCGGGATGGCGATCGTCGCCGTGGCCTTCTGCTACGAGCACGCGATCGTGCGCCCGCACGACACCTCGCGGCTGAACCGGGCCTTCTTCCAGGTCAACAGCTTCATCGGGATCGCCCTGTTCGTCTGCGCGCTGCTGGATCTGGTGGTGCGGGGGCTGTCGGTCTGACGCTTTCTGTACGCGGTGGTGTGGGCCGTGGGCGCCTCCTTGTATTCCGGCAACGATTACGGAGAGTAATTGGTTCCGGGCGGGGTGTGTCGGCGGGCGGGCTGTGTCGGCCGGAATGCGGTGCCCTAGGGAGGGGCTCGGGGTGCCCTGGGGAAGGGCCTGACGGTGCCCTGGGGAGGGGCGGGTTCAGACCTTGCTGAGCGGCCAGGCGATCAGGCGTGGGTAGGTCCAGAGTTCGCCGCGGGTGGCTTTGACCGTGGCGATGATGGCGCAGACCATGCCGGATATGCCGTAGGCGGCCATGATGCCGAGCACGGTCAGGAGCGGGACGGCGAGTCCGGGGCCGTTGCGCTGGGCGTCCGTGTGGGCGGCCGCCGCGAAGATGAAGGCGCTGGCGAAGTAGAGGAGCACGCCGAGGGCCGCCATGACGGCCTGGGTGATGCCGAAGTTCAGTGCCTGGGTGGCGTGGTGGCGGACGTAGGGGTCGTGCTTGTGGCGCTCGTTGCCGCGGATGGACATCGGGAAGATCCAGCCGAGGAAGGCGCCCAGGCCGCAGCACATCATGGAGCCGGCCGTGACGGTCAGCAGCGCGCCCAGATGGGACCACATCGCCGGGCCCGTGGAGGGGCTGGGCGGGGGCTGGGTGCCGTAGCCGGGAGTCGGGCCGTAGGCCGGGCCGGGCGTCTGGTATCCGGCGCCCGGCTGCTGGTACCCGGGGGCGCCGGGGTAGCCGTAACCGCCGTCGGGCGCCGCGCCGTTCGGCCAGGGGGACTGCGGTGTCCCGTACGGCTGCTGTGGCCCGTACCCCGGCTGGTGGTAGTCGGACATGTTCTGCTCACCCCGTGTGTGCTGCGCGCTTCGTGCCTGCCGCCGGCATCGCCCGCGCGCTGCGAGCGGTGCGAGGTGTCGCGCAACGCCCCGGCGGCTTCCGTCCGTTCAGAGGCTACGGGACGGGGCCGACAGTCACTCCGGCGGTGGCGGCCCGTGCGCGCTCCCGGAAGGCGAAGGCCGCCAGCACCCCGCCGATCAGGCCGAAGAGATGGCCCTGCCAGCTGATGCCGCTGTCGGTCGGCAGCGCGCCCCACAGGATCGAGCCGTACACCGCGCCGACGAGCAGGCCGATGCCGATGTCGAGCAGCTTGCGTTCGATGAAGCCGCGCACCAGGAGGTAGCCGAAGAGGCCGAAGACGACACCGGAGGCGCCCGCGGTGTTGCTGTCCGGGGCGGCCGTCAGCCATACGCCCAGTCCGCTGGTGAGGACGATGAGCGCGACGACGGCGAGGAAGCGCCGCACTCCGCTGCGCAGCGCGGCGATGAAGCCGAGCAGCAGCAGCGGCAGGGTGTTGGCCGCAAGATGGCCGAAGCCGAAGTGCAGGAAGGCGGCGGGCACCACGTCGACCAGCTCGGCGGGCTCGCGCGGCTGTATGCCGAAGGTGTCCAGTGCGCCCGCGGTGACGAAGTCGACGCCCTCCAGCACCCAGAGCAGCGCGACCCAGCCCAGCATCAGCATCAGGCAGATGGCGGGCTTCGCGCGTGGGGTCATCCGTGACGTCATCGGCGGCCGTCCCTTCTCGTGTTGCCGGCGGGGCGCACAGGTAAGAACGGCCGTGACGGGGTCCGTGGTTCCGCCGGATAGGCTCGATGCGTGGAGCCGCGGCACAACGACACCAGCAAGCAGGACCCCGGCCGGCGCCGTCCGTGGGTCGTGGGGATCTCCGGCGCGTCCGGGACGCCGTATGCGGCTTCCGTGCTGCGCGGGCTGCTCGCCGCCGGGGAGGCGGTGGATCTGGTCGTCAGCCGGGCGTCGCGGCTGACCCTGCTGGACGAGACCGGGATCGCCTTCCGGGATGCGCATTGGCGCGCTGACCTGCGGGAATGGCTGGCGCGCGGGGCGGACGGCAAGCCGGCGACGTTTCCGGTGGCAGAGGCGGACCTGGCGGATGTGCGGTACTGGCCGGCCGGGGATCTGGCGGCCGGGCCCTCGTCGGGTTCGTATCCGGTGAAGGGGATGCTGATCGTCCCGGCGAGTACCGCGTGTGTGGCGGGGGTGGCGCTCGGGCTCTCGAAGGATCTGCTCCAGCGGGTGGCGAGCGTGACGCTCAAGGAGCGGCGGCGGCTGGTGGTCGCGGTGCGGGAGACTCCGCTGAACGGGCCGACGCTGAAGCATCTGGTGGCGCTGGACGAGGCGGGCGCCGTGGTGCTGCCCGCCTCACCGGCGTTCTATGCGGGAGCGACGCACATCCAGGATCTGGTGGACTTCGTCGCGGGCCGGGTGCTCGATGCGGCCGAGGTGCCGCACGGGTTGTACCGGCGCTGGGAGGGGGAGCTTCGGGGTGGCTCCAAGGCAGAGGAGGAGGCCCCGGACGCTCTTTAGCGCTTCTTCGCTGCGGCGGCGCGGCCGAAGAGGCGCCGGGCCCGCGGCTGTGCGGGCTTGTGGGCACGTGAACGATTGGCCTGGTCCTGCAGCTCGCGCATGCGGGCGTAGGCCATCTCGATCGAGTACACGGTGACAGCTCCTGTGAGATCGTCTTTGATCGCTTGAAAGATTCGCAGGGCCAAGGCCCTGTGTGCCTTAGATTCTACATGCAGAACTCGAAAATGCGTAAAGATTGGAAGGCTTGAGGGCATGGACGCGGTGGATAGGCAGCTCATCCAGGCACTTCGCGAGAACGGCCGGGCCTCGTACGCGGAGCTCGGCCGGCTCGTCGGCCTCTCCGGGCCCAGCGTCACGGACCGGATCAACCGCCTCGAAGCGGCCGGCGTGATCACCGGCTACCGCGCGACGGTCGACGCCGCCTCGCTCGGCCTCGGCGTCACCGCACTCGTCGGCATCTCGCTGTCGGACGCGGCCGACCACGAGGACGTCGCCCGCCGGCTGCGCGACCTCGCCGAGATCGAGGACTGCTGGTTCATCGCCGGCGACGACTCGTACATGCTCAAGGTGCGGGTGGGCGATGTCGACGGCCTGGAGCGCACCATCCGGCGGCTGTCCGGCACCAAGGGCGTCTCCCGTACGCGCACCACGATCGTGCTCTCCACCAAGTGGGAGAACCGCGTCGGCGAGCTGCCCGAAGAGGCCGAGTAGGCCACCGGGGCCGGGCAGGACGCCAGGGGGAGCGGACGGGCGCGCCAAGGGGGCCCCGTCCGCTGCCAATACGGGGGAGTACGCTCGACGAAGCCCGTTACCGGCACACAAGCGGCACGGAAGCGGCACGGATCACGGCAGAGACTGGGAGGCGACCGGATGGCTGCGTCGATGGATGTGGGCCTCAAGCGCGAGCTGGAGGCGAAGGTCCACGCCGGGGAGCGGCTCACCCGCGAGGACGGTATCGCCCTCTACGAGTCCGACGACCTGGCATGGCTGGGCGGCCTCGCCCATGAGGTGCGCACGCGCAAGAACGGCGACGTCGTCCACTTCAACGTCAACCGCCACCTCAACATGACCAATGTGTGCACCGCGTCGTGCGCCTACTGCTCCTTCCAGCGCAAGCCGGGCGAGAAGGACGCGTACACGATGCGCATCGAGGAGGCCGTCCGCCTCGCCAAGGCGATGGAGAACGAGAACCTCACCGAGCTGCACATCGTCAACGGGCTCCACCCCAATCTGCCGTGGCGGTACTACCCGCGGTCGCTGAGCGAGCTCAAGAAGGCCCTGCCGAACGTGTCGCTGAAGGCCTTCACCGCCACCGAGATCCACCACTTCGAGACCATCTCGGGCCTGTCCGCCTCCGAGATCCTCGACGAGCTGATCGACGCCGGTCTGGAGTCGCTCACCGGCGGCGGCGCCGAGATCTTCGACTGGGAGGTCCGGCAGCACATCGTCGACCACCGCACCCACTGGGAAGACTGGTCGCGCATCCACCGCCTCGCCCACGAGAAGGGCCTCAAGACCCCCTCGACCATGCTCTACGGGCACATCGAGGAGCCCCGCCACCGCGTCGACCACGTGCTGCGGCTGCGGGAACTCCAGGACGAGACCGGCGGCTTCCAGGTCTTCATCCCGCTGCGCTACCAGCACGACTTCGTGGACATGAAGGACGGCAAGGTCCGCAACCGCCTCCAGGCGCGTACGACCATGGCCACCGGCGCCGAGGCGCTGAAGGTCTTCGCCGTCTCCCGTCTCCTCTTCGACAACGTCCCGCACATCAAGTGCTTCTGGGTGATGCACGGTCTGCAGACCACCCAGCTCGCCCTCCAGCACGGCGCGGACGACATGGACGGCTCGGTCGTCGAGTACAAGATCACCCACGACGCGGACAACTACGGCACGCCCAACAAGCTGACCCGCGAGGACCTGCTGGAGCTGATCCGCGACGCCGGCTTCCGCCCCGTCGAGCGCAACACCCGCTACGAGGCCATCCGCGAGTACCCGGGCCCGGACTCCGAGCGCCGCGAAGCGCCCCAGCCGATGCGCATCTGAGCTGGTCGGAGCCGATTGTCAGAGGCGGGAGTTAGGGTCCGGGTCATGAGCGTGCGTTTCGACCTGGACCCTGCCGTCACTCCCGAACTCCGCGACGGAATCTGTGCGTTGTGGGCCGATGTCTCCAACGCCGGCGGTGCCGTCGGCTTCGTCCCGCCGGTCACGCGGGACGACATCCGTCCCGACCTGCTCAGACATCTGGCGGCGATGGCCGAGGGCCGCGAGCGCCTGCTGATCGGCCGGGACGAGGACGGCCGGGTCGTGGCGACGGCGTTCCTCACCCTCAATCCGCACCGCCTGATGCGGCACTGGCTGTGGCTCTACACCGTCATGGTCCACCCCTCCCTCCAGGGCCGGGGCACCGGCCGCCGGCTGATGGCCGCCGCCGCCGAGGCCGCCCGCACGATCGACGGCATCACCGGCATCCGCCTCACCTGCCGCGGCGGCACGGGCGCCAACCGCTTCTACGAGGCCTGCGGCTACAAGGAGGTCGGCCGCGTCCCCGGCGCGATCAAGGTCGCCGACGACGACTTCCGCGACGACATCACGATGTGGCTGGAGCTGGGCCGTCCGGCCGGCGGGACGGGCCGTGGCGGGGGTCCGGAAGATCGTCCGGCGCGCTGTGCTTGACTGGAGCGAGACCCTTTCGGTTGCCGTTGAGAAGAAGGTCCCGTCCGTGAGTAGCCACAAGTTCGCCACGCTCCGCTACACCGCGCTTCGCATCGGCCTGTTCGCCGCCTGCTTCGCAGTGGTGTGGGCGCTGTGCTACTTCCACGTCATCCCGCTCGCCGTGGGCGCTTCCAACACTGTCTGGATGCTGCTGCTCGCCATCGTGATCTCCGCGCCGCTCAGCTTTGTGCTGCTGCGCAGGCAGCGGGACGCGATGTCCGAGCAGATCGTCGCCAAGGTCGACCGGCAGCGCGAGCGGCTCGCGGCCAACGCCAGCCAGGAGGACGGGCTGCGGTAGCGGCCACGCGGCAACGGCCGCGGCAGCTCCCCGCACAGCCGCGGCAGCTCCCCGCACAAAGGTGCAGACCTTTCTGTAAGACGCCTCACACCCCGCGCGGCCGCAGCACGCATTTCAGGACACCTCACAGGCGCCCGTCGCCGTGGACTTCGCTCCACGGCCGGGCGCCTGCCGCGTTGTTGACGTCCGCTGCCGGACGGCTCCGCCGTTATTCCCCGGCTTCGCCGCCCGCTGAACCCAAAGATTTTCTTTGGGTTCCTCAAAGTTCAAGTGTTAACGTGCGTGTCATGAAGACAGCAGCCGCGCCCTCGTCCCCCATGAGCGTTCCGCTCGTGGCGCGCCTGCACGTCGATCTTTGCCGCTGTATGTCCGCGGCCTGTTGCCGCCGCTGACCGACCTTGTCCAGCGGCCGGAGATCCTGTCTGAAGCACGGACCTCCTGGCGCCTGCTCATGCCGTTTCCCGACGTCGCTATCTGTCCCCGGAGTGTGTCCGTTGTCCACGTCTGCCGAGACCTCTGAGTCCTCACAGGCCCCCCAGACCCCCAAGTCCTCCCGAATACCCAAGGTCCCGTTCTGGGCCCAGATCCTGGCCGGCCTCGTCCTGGGCGTGCTGCTCGGCGGGATCGCCAAGAGCGGTGACATCGGCTGGCTGACCTCCACGCTCGCGCACATCGGCGACCTCTTCGTCCAGCTGCTGAAGCTGGCCGTCGCCCCGCTGGTCTTCTTCGCGATCCTGGTGTCGATCACCAACCTGCGGCAGGTCAACAACGCCGCCCGGCTCGCCACCCGCACCCTGCTGTGGTTCATGGTCACCTCGCTGATCGCCGTCGCGATCGGCCTGGCCATCGGCCTGCTCACCAACCCCGGCGCGGGCACCGGCCTCACCCCCAAGGACGGCAAGCTCCCCGAGCACGCCGGCTCCTGGATCGACTTCCTGACCGGCATCGTCCCCACCGACATCATCACGCCGTTCACCGAGCTCAACGTCCTGCAGATCGTCTTCATGGCGGCCGTCGCCGGCATCGCGGCGCTGCAGCTCGGCGACAAGGCCGAGCCGGTCCTCAAGGTCAGCCGCTCGGTCCTGGAACTGCTCCAGAAGGCCCTGTGGTGGGTCATCCGGCTCGCCCCGCTCGGCACCATCGGCCTCATCGGCAACGCCATCGCGACGTACGGCTGGAACCTGATCGGCAAGTACGCGACCTTCACCGTCGACATCTACGTCGGCTGCGCCCTGGTGCTGTTCGGCGTCTACCCGCTGCTGCTGGCGACCGTCGCCAAGGTCAACCCGCTGCAGTTCTTCCGCGGCGCCTGGCCCGCCATCCAGCTGGCCTTCGTCTCCCGCTCGTCGGTCGGCACCATGCCGGTCACCCAGAAGGTCACCGAGCGCCTCGGTGTGCCGCGTGAGTACGCCTCCTTCGCGGTGCCGTTCGGCTCGACGACCAAGATGGACGGCTGCGCCTCGATCTACCCGGCGATCGCCGCGATCTTCATCGCCCAGATCTTCGACATCCACCTCGGCGTCGGCGACTACCTCCTGATCGCGTTCGTCTCGGTCATCGGCTCCGCCGCCACCGCGGGCCTGACCGGCGCCACCGTCATGCTGACCCTGACCCTCTCCACCCTGGGCCTCCCCCTGGAGGGCGTCGGTCTCCTCATGGCCATCGACCCGATCCTGGACATGATGCGTACGGCCACCAACGTCGCCGGCCAGTCGCTCGTCCCGATCCTGGTCGCCGCCAAGGAGAAGATCCTGGACCGCGACGCCTACGCGAACGCCACCAGCATCCGCATCGGCGACGGCGACGCCGCTGCCGACGGCGGCGTGCCCGCCGCCCCGGAGCCCACGCCCGTGCCCGCCGCGGCCGCCGCGAGCTGACCTCCCGGCAGACACACCGCGCGGCGCCCCCGCAGCCACTGCACACGGCTGCGGGGGCGCCCCCGTGTCCGCGCCGCGCCATGTCCCCGCGCCGCGCCGTGCCCCGGGTCGCGCCGTGCCCCCGATCACGTCGCTTCTCCGCGCGCCGCGGCGGGATCAGCGCACGGTCGCGGCCGCTCCCGTGTGCGCCAGGATCGCGTCGGCCAGCGGACCGTGGACGGCCGGCGGCAGCGCATGCGCCATCCCCGGGATCTCGACGACGTACGCGCCGTTGACGCACTGCGCGAGGTGCTGGGGGTGCGGCGGCGGGAAGACCGGCTCGGCGGGCGCGGAGAGCACGAGGGTCGGCACCCGGGTCGTGGCGAGCTGATCCGTACGGAGCATGTCCGCGTCGTCCGCGCGCGCATGCGCCGAACCCGGCTGGTGGTGCCCCGTGTGCTCGATGACGCGCTCCTCCAGCGAACGGAAGAAGTCCGCGTCGAAGGGGAGTTGGTCACCGGCGAGTACCCGCCAGTGTTCGAGCCGGCGCCGGACCTCCGCCGCCGCGCCGTGATCCTCCACCGGACGCGCCCACAGCTCCAGGACCTCGGGCGCGATACCAGGGAGTTCGCCGACCGGGACGGTGCTGCCGTCGGGGCGGGTGTAGGAGGTGGTGCTGAGGGCACAGGTGCCGAAGAGAGTGGCGCTGAGTACTCGGTCGGGGTGGTCGGCGAGGACCATCTGGGCCAGCATGCCGCCCAATGACATGCCGACGATGTGCGCCCGCTCGATGCCCAGCCCGTCCAGGACCGCGATCACGTCCTCGGCCAGATCCGCGATCCGGTAGGGCCGCTCCTCGAACGGCCAGGTGGAGCGGCCGGTGTCGCGGTGGTCGTAACGGATGACCCGGTGGTGCGCGGCGAGCGCGTCGACCAGCGGATCCGGCCAGCCGACCCCGGTGGCCTGGGCGCCCATGATCAGCAGTAGCGGGGGCGCATCGGCGGCACCGCGCTGCTCGGTCCACAGGCGGATGCCGGGGGCGGCATCGATGAACTGCTGCACGTCTGCTCTCCAGGAGGTGAGAAATGGGTATGCGCCCATCGATCAACGGAACGAGACGTATCGTCTCGCCATGCCGCAGATCATGTCAAGGGCCGGTGGGCGGGAGGCGAAGATCGTAAAATTACTCATCGGTAACGGGGGTGGGATGGGAGGGACTTCCAGGGGTGGGAGCTGTGAAGAGCAAGCGAGTGCCACGTGCGATCCGGGAGCAGCAGATGCTCGACGCCGCGGTGCTGACGTTCGCGCGGCGCGGTTACCGGGCGGCTTCGATGGACGAGATCGCCGAGATGGCCGGGGTCTCCAAGCCGCTGGTCTATCTCTACCTGAACTCGAAGGAAGAGCTGTTCAGCGCGGTGATCCGACGGGAGGCCGCGGCGCTGGTGGCGTCCGTGACGGCGGCCGTCGAACCCGAGGCGGCGGCCGACCGGCAGCTGTGGAGCGGCCTGAAGGGGTTCTTCGCGCACACCGCCGCGCACCCGGACGGCTGGGCCGTACTGCACCACCAGGCCCGCACGCACGGCGAGCCCTTCGCACGCGAAGTGGCCGCACTGCGGGCGGACATCGTCGCCTTCGTCACGGAACTGATCGGGATGGCCGCCAAGGAGGCGGGCTGCGCCGGTGAACTGGCCGACCGGGAGGTGGCGGGCCTCGCGCACGCCCTGGTCGGGGCGGCGGAGTCGCTCGCCGAATGGGCCAATGCCCGTACGGACGAGGGGCCTTCGGGGGAATGGGAGCATCCGACGGCGAAGGACGCCGCGGCCACGATGATGAACTTCGCCTGGGCGGGCCTGGGCCGGCTGATGGGCGGCCAGTGCTGGACGCCGAGTGGACTCGCCGACCGGGAGGGGCGCGGCGGCGAGCGGGGGTGAGGGGGCCTGGGCGCGGGGGTGAGAGGGCCTGGGCGGGAGGCCCCGGGCGACCCTGGGGTCCGGGAGGCCCTGGGGTCTGGGAGGCCCTACGGGGTGGGCGAACAGATCCCGTAGGGGTTGCGAGCGCCCCCTGTGGGGCC
This sequence comes from Streptomyces sp. NPDC002446, assembly GCF_053595675.1. Lineage (NCBI taxonomy): Bacteria > Bacillati > Actinomycetota > Actinomycetes > Kitasatosporales > Streptomycetaceae > Streptomyces > Streptomyces sp. NPDC002446. The sequence goes on from NZ_JBSFYC010000052.1 coordinate 54,687, forward strand.
ACAACGGGGTGGGGGCGGGCGGTATTCCCGTGCTGCCGCCGTGGTAGCGCCGGTCATGGCGACGCGGTAGCTATGCGCCGTGGCGGCTAGGGGAGACGCTCTTCGCGCCGATTACCGCGCTGGCCGGTGGCGGCAGGGCCGTCACCGGCCAGTGCGGTGACGTGGCCCTCCCAGCTCCCGCCGTACCCTTTCCGCCACCGTAATACGGGGCTCGCCCTCACCGACGACCTCAAAGGTCACCGAAATC
>NZ_JBSFYC010000053.1:0-54111 GCF_053595675.1 Streptomyces sp. NPDC002446
CACCAGGCCCCGGAGGACCGTCACCGGCAGCCGAACAGCCCCGCGCAGCGGCACCGCCCGCCGCAGGCGCAACGGCGACAAACCCCCACGGCGGGCCAGCCAAAAACGTGGGAAGAGACAATGGCTTCGTGACCGACCTCGACACCTTCGACGCTCTCCTCGCCCCGGAGGGGCAATCGCTCCTTGACGAGTTGCGGGACCACGACCCCGCCAACGAGCTGGCGGCGGCCACCCGGTTGCGCCGGGACCACCCGGCCCCGCTGGTCTCCGCCGCGCTCGGCCAGGCGCGGCTCCGGCAGCGGGCCGCGGCGAAGTTCGGGGCCGACGCCGGGCGGATGTACTTCACGCCGGGCGGGGTGGAGCAGTCCACCCGCGCCACGGTGGCCGCGTACCGCGCGGAGCGGCTCGCCGCGCTGGGCGTCCGTACGCTCGCCGACCTGTGCTGCGGAATCGGCGGCGACGCGATCGCGCTGGCGCGGGCCGGAATCCGCGTACTGGCCGTCGACCGCGACCCGCTGGCCTGCGCGGCGGCGCGGGCGAACGCCGAGGCGCTGGGGCTCGCGGAGCTGATCGAGGTGCGCTGCGCGGAGGTGGCGGAGGTGGACACCGCCGGATATGACGCGGTGTTCGTGGATCCGGCGCGGCGGAGCAAGGTGCGGGGCGGCCGGATCTTCGACCCGGAGGCGTACTCGCCGCCGTTGTCCTGGGCCGTCGAGGCGGCCCGTACGGCCCCGTTCGCGGCGCTGAAGATCGCGCCGGGGGTGCCGCACGAGGCGCTGCCCGAGGACGCCGAGACGGAGTGGATCTCCGACGGGGGCGAGGTGAAGGAGGCGGTGCTGTGGTTCGCGAAGTCCCCCGGCGCGCCCGGTCCGGCGCCCGGCGCCCGCCGCGCGACGCTTCTGCCGGCCGGTGACTCGCTGCTCGGCGCGGGCCTGCCCGACCCCGAGCCGGGTCCCGTGGGCCGCTATCTGTACGAGCCGGACGGCGCCGTCATCCGCGCCCATCTCGTCGCGGACGTCGCCCGGCAGGTCGACGGGCACCTGATCGATCCGACCATCGCGTATGTCACCGCGGACGCGCTGCGCCCGACTCCGTACGCCACCGCGTACGAGATCACCGACGTCCTGCCGTTCAACGTCAAGAAGCTCAAGGCGCTGCTGCGCGAGCGCGCGGTCGGCATCGCGGTGATCAAGAAGCGTGGCTCGGCGGTCGAGCCCGAGGAGCTGCGCAAGAAGCTGAAGCTGGGCGGCGGGGGCAACTCCTGCACCATCTTCCTCACCCGGGTCGCCGGCGCCCCCACCATGCTGCTGGGGCACCCGGCCGACGCGCGCTGACCGGTCTCACGCCAGGTCGGTGAGGTCCTCGGCGTAGATCTGGGAGAGCGGCTGCGGGCCGACGTACTGCTGGCAGGTGCACTGGCCGGCCTCGTACTGGACCGGCTTGTGGTCGGCGTCCCAGGCGACCGCGACCTCCACCCGCTCATGACACTTGCCCTTTTTGTCATGCTTGGCGAGGTGGTGGGTGCAGCCGCACACCGGCTCCGGCGGCTTGTGCGCGGCCGCCAGCTCCTGCCGCTCCTTGCGGGCGGACTCCAGGCGCTCCATCTTGCGCTCGTGGCGGGTGCGCAGGGCCGTACGGGCGGTGTCGGCGACCTTGGCGAAGCCGCCCGCCATGAAGAAGATGAAGACCCACCAGAACCAGTCCACAGCCTGCCGCCTCCCCACGCGCGCCCGGTGCCGCTCCAGGGTAAGACCTCGGGGCGGACGCGGGGCCGGAGGAGGCGGCGCTTGTCACCGATCCTCAGAAAGCCGTCACGAGTAGAGGTTCTGCTTGCTCGTCTCGTGGACGTGGTCATGGCTGTGGCCGTGGCCGTGATGGTGGTGCGCGGGCTCGTCCTCGGGGGCGGCGCCGGGCACATGCGGTTCGGTGACCGGGAGCGAGGAGTCCGCGGACAGGTCCCAGTGCGAGGCCGCGCGCCCGCGCGCCACCATCTCCGCGCCCAGGGCCGCGACCATCGCGCCGTTGTCGGTGCACAGCTTGGGGCGGGGCACGCGCAGCGTGATGCCCGCGTCCTCGCAGCGGCGTGCGGCCATGGCCCGCAGGCGGGAGTTGGCCGCCACCCCGCCGCCGATCATCAGATGCTCGACGCCGTTGTCCTTGCAGGCCCGTACGGCCTTGCGGGTCAGGACGTCGACGACCGCCTCCTGGAAGGACGCCGAGACGTCCGCGACCGGCACCTCCTCACCGGCCGCCCGCTTGGCCTCGATCCAGCGGGCCACGGCCGTCTTCAGGCCGGAGAAGGAGAAGTCGTAGACGGGGTCGCGGGGGCCGGTCAGACCGCGCGGGAAGCGGATCGCGTCGGGGTTGCCCTCACGGGCGTAGCGGTCGATGACCGGGCCGCCCGGGAAGCCCAGGTTGAGCACCCGCGCGACCTTGTCGAAGGCCTCGCCCGCCGCGTCGTCGATCGTCGAGCCCAGCGGCCGTACGTCGGAGGTGATGTCGGGGGCGAGGAGGAGGGAGGAGTGGCCGCCGGAGACCAGCAGGGCCATCGTGGGCTCGGGCAGCGGGCCGTGTTCGAGCTGGTCGACGCAGATGTGCGAGGCGAGGTGGTTGACGCCGTAGAGCGGCTTGCCGAGCGCGTAGGCGTACGCCTTGGCCGCCGAGACGCCGACCAGCAGCGCACCGGCCAGGCCCGGTCCGGCGGTGACCGCGATGCCGTCCAGGTCGCTCGGTGCGACCCCGGCCTCCTTCAGCGCCCGCTGGATGGTGGGGACCATCGCCTCCAGATGGGCCCGGGAGGCCACCTCCGGCACCACTCCGCCGAAGCGCGCATGCTCGTCGACGCTGGAGGCGACCGCGTCGGCGAGGAGGGTGTGGCCGCGGACGATGCCGACGCCGGTCTCGTCGCAGGAGGTCTCGATGCCGAGGACGAGCGGTCCGCCGCGTGAGTCAGCCATGATTCTCAAGTTCCTTGTACGGAGGGTGCTTCGGAGGAGGTCTGGGTGGTGCGGCGCATCACGAGGGCGTCGATGTTGCCGGGCTGGTAGTAGCCGCGGCGGAAGCCGATCGGCTCGAAGCCGAAGCGCTCGTAGAGGCGCTGGGCGCGGAGGTTGTCGACCCGCACCTCAAGCAGCACCTCATGGCACTCGAAGTCCGTTGCGGCGCCGAGGAGTTCGGTCATCAGCCGGGCACCGAGGCCGGTGCCCCACTGGTCGCGGGCGGTGGCGATGGTCTGGACGTCGCCGGTGCCGTCGATGGCGGCCAGGCCGGCGTAGCCCACGATCCGGCCTCCCAGCTCCGCGACCAGATAGCGGCGGGTGGCGAACGGGCCGCGGGCGTGCGCCAGCTCCGACCAGAACATGCCGGCCGACCAGGCGTCCTCGGGGAACAGCGCGCGCTCCAGCTCCAGCACCGGCGCTATGTCCCACCAGCGCATCTCGCGCAGCGCAGCGGATCGAGGGGTGCCGTCGCGCAGCGGCGCCGATGAGGGGCGGTGGTCGGGCGACGGGCGGGCGCTCACTTCGGGGTGACCACCTTGTAGTTGGCGGGCACCTGGGCGTCCGGGCGGCGCAGGTACAGCGGCCGCGGCGGCAGCAGCTCCTCGCCCGCGGCCAGCTTCTCGGCGGCCAGCGCGGCGAGGGCCGCGGCGGACTGGTGCTCGGGGCCCTCGCGCCGCAGGCCGGTGAAGACGGTGTCGTAGAGCACCGCGCCCGCGCCCACGGCCGGGACGCCGGCCACCTGGTCGGCGATGTCGGCGGGGCGGTCGACGGCCGGTTCGGTCAGCCGGGTGCGGGCATCGGCGTAGCGCGCCCAGTAGACCTCTTTGCGGCGGGCGTCGGTGGCCACGACGAAGGGCTCGGTCAGCCCGGAGGCGTAGGCCAGGCCGTCCAGCGTGCACAGGCCGTGGACGGGGACGCCGAGCGCCGCCCCGAACGTGTCGGCGGTCACCAGGCCGACCCGCAGACCGGTGTAGGGCCCGGGGCCCACCCCGACCACGATGTCGCTGACCTCGGCGAGCTTCCGGCCGGCCGCGCCCAGCACCCGGTCGACGGCGGGCAGCAGCAGCTCGCCGTGCCGGCGCGCGTCCACGTCGCGGGACTCGGCGAGGACGTCCGTTCCGTCATGGAGCGCGACGGTGACGGCGGGGGTGGCGGTGTCAAGAGCTAGCAGCAGCACGTCCTCAAGCCTACGGCGCGGCCGGTGGTGCCCCGTCCCCTGCTACCGTCGCCCCGAAGCAGGGGAACGTACGAAAGGTGGCACAGCGGTGCCCGCTAAGAGCAGCACGATCGTCACCGCGCTGACCGCGGCCGCCGTCGCCGTGGTCGGTTTCCTCGGGTACCAGGCCGCGGCGTCCGCCCCGGACACCCTCGCCCAGGTCCGCAAGGAAGGCCACCACGGCGCGCCCAAGGGCAGCGCGGACCGGCCCGGCAAGAAGGACAAGGCGCCGGCCCCGGTCGCGGTCCCCGCCTCCTCCGGCGAGGGCCAGCGGGTCGTCTACTCGCTGGGCGGCAAGCGGGTCTGGCTGGTCGGCGCGAAGGACCGGGCGCTGCGTACGTTCACGGTCGCGCCGAGCACGGTGAGCCCGCCGCTGGGCACGTACAAGGTCGGCTCGCGGTCGGTGAGCGTCACGGGCTCGGACGGGATCGCGATCGAGCACGTCGTGCGGTTCGCCGTCGTCAACAGCGTCACCGTCGGCTTCAGCGCGGCCGTCGACGGTTCCCGGCCCGACCCGGACTCGTCGAAGCGGACCGGGGGCATCCGCACGTCGCGGGAGGACGGCAAGGCGATCTGGGACTTCGCGCTGCAGGGCACCAAGGTCGTCGTGGTCTCCTGACCGCGCGCCGCCCCGGCCCCGCTGCTTCTTGGTCCTTACGGGCTACGCGGCGTCGCGTCCCCGGGTGGACGCGGGCCGGTCCCCGCCCTCCGCGGCGGGCCCGTCCGCGGGTCCGGCGGGCTTGCCCTTGCGGGGCGCACGGGCTTCCTCGGCGGCGTCAGGGGGCGTGGAGACGGCGTTGGCCGCGGCACACGCCGCCAGCAGCTCGTTCATCGTCGGCGTCTCGCGCGCATCGTGCTGGTGGGCGGACATGGACGCCTCCCGGGGCTCCTGGGGCAAGCGACAGAAGCTAGGCTCGCTACTTAGGCTGACCTAACTGAGGGTCTCCACCCATGTCACCACGCGCGGTACCGGCTGCGCAACATCTTACCGACGGCTTGTCGGAAACTACGGGACGAGCAGACCGTCCAGCTCGGTGCCCGACCACCGGGGGCCCAGGCCGGTGACCGTCACCTCGCGCACGTCGTCCACCTCTTCCTCCGGGTGCGGCGCATCGGCGCCCACCGCGCGGCCGATCACGACGTGCAGCCGGTCGTCGGACAGCTCCTCGACCTTGCCCTCGCCCCACTCCACGACCACCACCGACTCCGGCAGCGAGACATCGAGGTCCAGGTCCTCCATCTCGTCCAGCCCGCCGCCGAGGCGGTAGGCGTCGACGTGCACCAGCGCGGGGCCGCCGGTCAGCGAGGGGTGCACCCGGGCGATGACGAAGGTGGGCGAGGTCACGGCGCCGCGCACGCCCAGGCCCTCGCCCAGGCCGCGGGTCAGCGTGGTCTTGCCGGCGCCCAGCTCACCGGTGAGCAGCACCAGGTCGCCGGGGCGCAGGAGCGGGGCCAGCCTGCGGCCCAACTCCTGCATCTGGTCGGGGGACTTGACAGTGACATGGGCAATCGCGCCGGTGGAGCTCATGCCGCAAATGGTACGGCCCGACCACCGGCCCGCAACGACACCGCTGCGTCCCGCGCCGTCAGGCCCGCGCGTGCCGTGAGCTGCGGGCCGCCGCGCTCGCCCGCTCCACCAGCGACACCAGGTGCTCGTTGACCAGCTCCGGCCGCTCCAGCATCACCAGATGGCCGGCGCCCGGGACGCACACCAGCTCCGCGTCGGGCAGCACCTCGGCGATCGTCCGGCTGTGGTCGGCGGGGGTGATCAGGTCGTTCTCCCCGGCGAGCACCAGCGCGGGCACCGCGTCGTACGCCACCAGCGCCTCGGTCTTGTCATGGACCGCGAACGCCGGGAAGAACTCGGCGACCACATCGATCGGGGTCGCCTCGATCAGCCGCTCGCCGAACCGCGCGATGCCCGGGTCCACCTGCTCGGGCGACCCGAACGAGTACCGCTTGATCAGCCCGGCGAACAGATCGGCGGTGGCCCGCCGGCCCCGCTCGACGATCTCGTGCTGCCAGCCGAGCGCCCTGAGCACGCCCGGCGCAAGCCAGTGGAAGGCCTTCATGCCCATCGACGGCAGCCCGTAGCTGACCTCGCTGAGCCGGCCCGCGGACGTGCCGATCAGGGCCACGCCGACCACCCGCTCCGCGACGTACTCGGGGAACTGGTCGGCCAGCGCCATCACCGTCATCCCGCCCATGGAGTGCCCGACCAGCACGATCGGCCCCTCGGGCACCGCTGCGTCCAGCACCGCCTTCAGATCCCGGCCCAGCAGGTCGATGGTGACCTCTTCCGTGCCGTCGATCTGGCCGTGCCCGCGCGCCGAGCGGCCGTGGCTGCGCTGGTCCCAGTGCACGGTGCGCACCGTGCCGCGCAGCGCCGCGCGCTGGAAGTGCCAGGAGTCCTGGCTGAGGCAGTAACCATGGCTGAAGACGACCGTGGGGGCCGCCGAGCGCCGCCCCAGCGCCGCCGTCAGCCGCTTGCGCAGGCCGCCCTGGGCCTCCTGCACGGCGCGGGCCTCCTTGCCGCGGGGCGGCTTGGCGGACCGGTCGTGCTTGGTGCTGCGGCCGTGCCCGGCGGCGCCCTTGCCCGGCCGGCCGTCCCGCTCGGGCCGGTCCCCGTCGCCGCCCGGCTCGTCGACCTCGTAGTACAGCTCGGTGCCGTCCTCGGCGATCGCCGCGCCCGGTGTGCCGCGCAGCGTGCCGTACGGTCCCGCGGCGTCCAGCGCGAGCCGGGCGCGGCGCCGCATGCCGCGGCCGACCGTCATCCGCTCTATCGCCACACCGGCCGCGGCGCCCGCCGCGACCACGCCGATCGCGGCGCCGGCGAAGCCCGCGTGCCGGCCCGCCCTGGCCCAGTTGTTGACTGCCTCGGCCGCCGCCTCGGCGGCGTGCTCGACCGCCTGCGCGGCGGCCTCCTTGCCCTCGGTCATGCGGTACCCCCCGTGAGCGCGGTGTCTCCTTCGGCTTCTTCGGCTTCTTCCGCTCCGTTCCGTATGCCGCTGTCCACATAGACGCGCGGCACCCGGCTTCCGATGCGTGTGACGATTTCATAGCCGATGGTTCCGGCCGCGCGGGCCCAGTCCTCCGCGGTCGGCTCACCGCGGTCCCCCGGACCGAAGACAATGGCCGGATCTCCCGCCTCCGCGCTGTCGCCGCCGAGGTCGACCACGAACTGGTCCATCGCGATCCGCCCGGCGACCGTCCGCCACTTCCCGGCCACCAGGACCGGGCCGGTGCCCGAGGCGTGCCGCGGGATGCCGTCGGCGTAGCCGAGCGGGACCAGCGCCAGGGTGGTCTCCCCGGGCGTGGTGTACCGGTGCCCGTACGACACGCCGTGGCCGCCCGGGGTCCGCTTCACCGACGCCAGCGAGGCCTCCAGGGTCATCACGGGCCGCAGCCCGAAGTCCTGGGGGGTGCCGAGCTCGGGGCTGGGCGAGATGCCGTAGACGCCGATACCGGAACGGACCAGGTCGAAATGCGCCTCGGGGAGGGTGAGCAGCGCCGGGGTGTTGGCGATGTGCCGCACCTCGGGGCGCAGCCCGGCCGCCTCGGCGGTCCCCAGCGCCTCCCGGAAGGCGGTGAGCTGGGCGGCGATCGAGGGGTGGCCGGGCTCATCGGCGCAGGCGAAGTGCGACCAGACGCCGGTGACGGTCAGTGCGCCGGCGGCCTCGGCGGCGCGGGCCGCAGCGGTCAGCTCCGCCCAGTCGGCAGGCTGGCAGCCGCTGCGGCCCAGACCGGTGTCGATCTTGAGCTGGACCCTGGCGGTGCGGCCGCAGGCCCGCGCCGCGGCACTCACCTCGCGCAGCGCCCACAGCCCGCTCACCGAGACGTCGATGTCCTGCTCGACGGCCTTGCGCCAGGGCCCGCCCGGCGTCCACAGCCAGCACATCAGCCGCCCGGTGTCGCCGGCCGCGCGCAGCGCGAACGCCTCCTCGGGCAGCGCTGTGCCCAGCCAGCCCGCACCGGCCTCACGGGCGGCGCGCGCGCAGCGCACCGCTCCGTGCCCGTAGCCGTCGGACTTGACCACGGCCATCAGCTCTGCCCGGGGTGCGCGGTCCCGCAGTGCACGGACGTTCGACCGCACGGCGGCGAGGTCGATGGCGGCACGGGCGCGCTTCGCTGTCTCGTTCATCCCCCTCAGTGTCGCAGGCGACGCCGTGGCACCCGGGAGGACCGGCGCCGAAACCGTCCTCACCCGCTGGGCTTCCGCCCCCATACGTGCACGACATCGCGCGTCTTGAGGACGTCCCACAGTCTGCTGGCGTCCGTCCACGCCATGTTGATGCAGCCGTGCGAGCCGGCCCCCTGGTAGACGTCGTCGTAGACACCGTGCAGCGCCTCCCCGCCGTCGAAGAACTGCGCGAACGGCATCGGCGTGTGGTAGAGGTTCGACGTGTGGGCCCTTTTCCGCAGGTAGATCCGGTACGTACCGGTACGGGTCTCCCGCTTCGGCTGCCCGGACCGGATCGCCACCGGGTCGAAGACGACCCGCCCGCCCTGCTGCACCCACAGCAGCTGCCGGTTCAGATCGACGCACACGGTCCGCTCGCGGCGGTCGGGACAGTGCCCGGCCCGGTTGGGGTCCTTCCTGGCCCGCATCAGCCGCACCACCGCGCCGGTCACCGGCCCCGCGAAGCCGGTCGCCGGGGCGATGTGGTGCTCCTGCTGGAAGCGCCGGATCGCCCGGCAGTCCTCCTCGCTCTGCCGCCCGTCCGCCGCCCGCCGCAGATAGCGCTCGGCCTGCTGCTGGAAGGGCCCGGTGGACTCGCTGCAGTAGCCCTCCTCCCGGGTCTCCAGCCCCGCCTCGGACGGCGGTACGGCCTCCATGTGCAGCTGCCGCCCTCCGGGCCGCCCCGACAGCGGGCCCTGCGCCGTACGCTCCGACGCCTCCGACACCTCCGACACCTCCGCCGCGCGCGCCGCATCGCGCGGCTCGGGCCGCTGCGGGCCGGGCAGGACACCCGGCACCAGGTCGGAGTCCGCGTGCGCGGCCGGCGAGGGCGCGGCGGCCGCCTCGGGAAGTCCGGCCAGAGCGGGCAGCGAGGCGCACACCAGCAGCGCCACCAAGGAGCGTTTCATGCCCTCACGATGCCGCGACCGGGCCGCCGCACCGCCCGCCCCGGGGCCGGTTTCGCCCTGGTGCCCGCCTCTTTCCCCCGCCGGGCGTAACGCCGCGGGGGCGCAGGCCCGGCAGCTGTCAGCCCGTCACATCCCGCCAGGCGGCGTCCAGATGGTCCGCGACCTGGGAGGCGAGAATCGGCGCGCCGTCCGGCCCGGCGGCCCGGCGCGCCGCGAGGCCGTGCAGATAGGCGCCGACGGACCCCGCGTCAGGTGCCGTGAGCCCGGCGGCGAGCAGCGACCCGCACACCCCCGACAGCACGTCCCCGCTCCCGGCCGTGGCCAGCCAGCCGGTCCCCGTGGGGTTGACCCGCACCGGTCCGTCCGCGGCCGCGACCAGCGTCGTCGAGCCCTTGAGCAGCACCGTGGCGCCGTAGCGCGCCGCCAGCTCCCGTACGGACGCGAGCCGGGCCGCCTCGACCTCTTCCCGGCCCCGGCCGAGCAGCGCCGCCGCCTCCCCGGCGTGCGGGGTCAGCAGCGTTGCGGCCATGCGCCGGCGGACCCGCTGCGGCGTCAGCAGCCGCAGCCCGTCGGCGTCCACCAGCACCGGCACGTCCGACGCCAGTACGTCCTCCAGCGCATCCGACTCGTCCCCGATGCCCGGCCCGATCACCCACGACTGGACCCGGCCCGCCCTGTGCGGCGGCCCGGCGTGCACCAGCGTCTCCGGAAAGCGCGCCAGCACCGCGTCCGCGGCCGGCCCGACGTACCGCACGGCCCCGGCGCCGCCGCGCAGCGCACCGGCCACCGCCAGCACCGCCGCCCCCGGATACCGCGCGGACCCGGCGACCACACCGACCACCCCCCGCCGGTACTTGTCGCTCTCCGCCGACGGACGCGGCAGCAACTCCGCCACGTCCGCGTGCTGCAGAGCCTCGGCCTCGGCCGCCGCGGGCAGCGTGAGCCCGATGTCCACCAGCCGCAGCGCGCCCGCCCGCTCCCGCGCCGGATCGATCAGCAGCCCCGGCTTGTACGCGCCGAACGTCACCGTGGCATCGGCCCGTACGGTCTCCCCGTCCGCCTCACCGCTGTCCGCGTCCACCCCGCTGGGCAGATCGACCGCCACGACCAGCGCCGACTCCCGTGCCGCCCGCGCGAGTCGGGCCGCCTCGGGGCGCAGCCCGCCGCGCCCGCCGATCCCCACGATCCCGTCCACGACCAGATCGGCCCAGGCGATGTCGCGCAGCGCATCGTCCGAGACCCGGCCCCCGGCCCGGCGCAGCGCGGCGAGCCCGCCCTGGTGCGCCCGTTCGGGCGCAAGCAGCACCGCAACCACACCGGCGCCGCGCCGCGCCAGCCGGGCACCGGCGTACAGCGCGTCACCCCCGTTGTCCCCGCTGCCCACCAGCAGCACCACCCGGCTGCCGTACACCCGCCCCAGCAACTCCCCGCAGGCGACGGCCAGTCCGGCCGCCGCCCGCTGCATCAGGGCCCCTTCGGGCAACCGGGCCATGAGCTCCTGCTCGGCGGCCCGTACGGTATCGACACGGTAGGCAGTCCTCATGCCCTCAAGTCTCACCCCTCGGCGATCACCACGGCGGAAGCAACCCCCGCGTCATGGCTCAGCGACACATGCCACGACCGCACACCCAGCGCCTGTGCGCACGCCTCGACCGTGCCCCGCACCCGCAGCCGCGGCCGCCCGCTGTCCTCGACGTACACCTCGGCGTCGGTCCAGTGCAGCCCGGCCGGCGCGCCCAGCGCCTTGGCCACCGCCTCCTTGGCGGCGAACCGCGCCGCAAGGGAGGCGACCCCGCGCCGCTCACCGCTCGGCAGCATCAGCTCCGACTCGATGAACAGCCGGTGCGCCAGCTCCGGCGTACGGTCCAGCGCCGCGCCGAAGCGGTCGATCTCGGCGACATCGATCCCCACCCCGATGATCACTCCACCGTCACCGACTTGGCGAGGTTGCGCGGCTGGTCGACCTCGTTGCCGCGGGCGGTGGCCAGCTCACAGGCGAAGACCTGCAGCGGGATCGTGGACACCAGCGGCTGCAGCAGCACGGGCGTACGCGGAATCCGTACCAGGTGGTCCGCGTACGGCACCACCGCCTCGTCCCCCTCCTCCGCGATCACGATCGTCCGCGCCCCCCGGGCCCGGATCTCCTGGATGTTCGACACGATCTTGCCGTGGAGCACCGACCGCCCACGCGGCGACGGCACCACCACCACGACCGGCAGACCGTCCTCGATCAGCGCGATCGGCCCGTGCTTGAGCTCCCCCGCCGCGAACCCCTCCGCATGCATGTACGCGAGCTCCTTCAGCTTCAGCGCGCCTTCCAGCGCCACCGGGTAGCCCACGTGCCGCCCGAGGAAGAGCACGGTGTTCTTGTCGGCCAGCCCGCGCGCCAGCTCCCGCACCGGCTCCATCGTGCCGAGCACCTCCTCGACCTGGGTGCCGATGGCGGCCAGTTCGCGCACCACGTCCCGGATCTCGTCGCCCCACTTCGTGCCCCGCACCTGCGCGACGTACAGCGCCACCAGGTAGCAGGCCACCAGCTGGGTCAGGAACGCCTTCGTCGACGCCACCGCGACCTCGGGCCCGGCGTGCGTGTAGAGCACGGCATCCGACTCGCGCGGAATGGTCGAGCCGTTCGTGTTGCAGATGGCCAGCACCTTCGCGCCCTGCTCGCGCGCGTGCCGCAGCGCCATCAGGGTGTCCATGGTCTCGCCGGACTGGCTGATCGCGATCACCAGCGTCCGCCGGTCCAGGATCGGGTCGCGGTAGCGGAACTCGCTCGCCAGCTCCGTCTCGCACGGGATCCGCGTCCAGTGCTCGATCGCGTACTTGGCGATCATCCCCGCGTGGTACGCCGTCCCGCAGGCCACGATGACGACCTTGTCGACCTCGCGCAGCACCTCCGGCGCGATCCGCACCTCGTCCAGGGACAGCACCCCCGAGGCGTCGATCCGGCCCAGCAGCGTGTCCGCGACGGCCTTGGGCTGCTCGGCGATCTCCTTGAGCATGAAGTAGTCGTAGCCGCCCTTCTCGGCGGCCGACGCGTCCCAGTCGACGTGGTACTCGCGGACCTCCGCGGGCGCGCCGTCGAAGTCGGTGACCGTCACCGCGTCCCGGCGCAGCTCCACGACCTGGTCCTGCCCCAGCTCGACCGCTTCGCGCGTGTGCGCGATGAACGCCGCCACGTCCGAGGCCAAGAACGCCTCGCCGTCGCCCACGCCGACCACCAGCGGCGAGTTCCGCCGCGCCCCGACCACCACGTCCGGCTCGTCCGCATGCACCGCGACCAGCGTGAACGCGCCCTCCAGCCGCCGGCACACCTGCCGCATCGCCTCCGCCAGCTCGCCGCACGACGAGTAGGCCTCGGCGAGCAGATGCGCGACGACCTCGGTGTCCGTCTCGGACGCCAACTCGTGCCCGCGGTCGGTCAGTTCCCTGCGCAGCCCGGCGAAGTTCTCGATGATGCCGTTGTGCACGACCGAGACCCGCCCCGCGTTGTCCAGATGCGGATGCGCGTTCTCGTCGGTGGGCCCGCCGTGGGTCGCCCAGCGGGTGTGCCCGATCCCGGTCGACCCGGTCGGCAGCGGACGGTCCGCCAGTTCCTTCTCCAGATTGGCGAGTTTCCCGGCCTTCTTCGCCGCCGCCAGCCCCCCGTCGGCCAGCACCGCGACCCCCGCCGAGTCATATCCGCGGTATTCCAGCCGCTTCAGCCCGGCCAGCACGACGTCAAGGGCGCTCTGCCCGCCCACATATCCCACGATTCCGCACATGGAGGCAGCCTACGACGCCCGCAGATCAATACCCGCGCGCTATCCGGTGCTGTGCCTCGCGCACCGTCTCCAGGAACTCCTCGTCGGCCTCCTCGTCCGCCCCCGGGCCGCTGGACGGCTCGTAGCGTTCCAGGAAGTCGGCCAGGTCCTCGCCGAGGTCCTCGTCCGGAAGGTCTTCGGTCAGTTCGGCGTAGACCCGTGCGGCGAAGCCGTCCGGGGCGGCGTCCGGCCGCTGCTCGCCCGCCGTGTCCGTGCTCTTCCCCCAGGCCCGCGCTCGCAGCAGACCCGCCTTACGCGCTCGCAACCGCGCCCCCTGTCTCGTCCGCGGCCCGCACACCGGACCGCTTCCCCGCCGCCGACCGTACCGGGCAAAATCGCTCGGGTACAGACACGCAGGTAGTGAAGCACCCAAGCCCGCCCCGACTGCCACAACCCCGCCCCGACGCCCCGGTCGGCCACCCCGAGATGAACGGCGTGTGTCGGCTGCGCACAATGGGCGCGTGCCCCTGACGACCGATCCGCAGCAACGACGCCGCGCCGACAGCTCGCCGTACGTCGATCTGACACGCGCGCAGTGGAGCGCCCTGAGGGAGAAGACCCCGCTGCCCCTGACGGCCGACGAGGTCGAACGGCTGCGCGGTCTGGGCGATGTCATCGACCTCGACGAAGTGCGCGACGTCTACCTCCCGCTCTCCCGGCTCCTCAACCTCTACGTCGGCGCGACGAGCAATCTGCGCGGCGCGCTGAACACCTTCCTGGGCGACGCGGGCGGCGGCCAGGGCTCCCAGCCCGGCACCCCGTTCGTCATAGGGGTGGCCGGCAGCGTCGCGGTCGGCAAGTCCACCACCGCCCGCCTCCTGCAGGCGCTGCTGGCCCGCTGGCCCGAGCATCCGCGCGTCGAGCTGGTGACCACCGACGGGTTCCTCTTCCCCAACGCCGAGCTGCACCGGCGCGGTCTGATGTCCCGTAAGGGATTCCCGGAGTCCTACGACCGCCGCGCCCTGACCCGCTTCGTCGCGGACGTGAAGTCCGGCCGGGCGGAGGTCACCGCCCCCGTCTACTCGCACCTGATCTACGACATCGTGCCCGGCGAGCGGCTGACCGTGCACCGCCCCGACATCCTCATCGTCGAGGGCCTCAACGTGCTGCAGCCGGCGCTGCCCGGCAAGGACGGCCGCACCCGCCTGGGGCTCGCCGACTTCTTCGACTTCTCCGTCTACGTCGACGCCCGCACCGAGGACATCGAGCAGTGGTACCTCGGCCGCTTCCGCAAGCTGCGCGAGACCGCCTTCCAGAACCCGTTCTCGTACTTCCGCAAGTACACCCAGGTGTCGGAGGAGGAAGCGCTGGACTACGCCCGCATGATGTGGCGGACCATCAACAAGCCCAATCTGCAGCAGAACGTCGCCCCGACGCGCGGCCGCGCGAACCTGGTGCTGCGCAAGGGCCCCGACCACAAGGTGCAGCGGCTGTCGTTGCGCAAACTCTAGGGAGGCCGGACCCCGTGCTGCATCTGCGTCTGATCGTTCCCGCCGACCGTACGGACGACGTCCTGCGCCTGCTGGAGACGACCGTCGGGACCACGCACCTGGCGGTGCTGAGCGGGGCCGCCCGGGATCCGCAGGGCGATGTGGTGCTGTGCGACGTCGCCCGGGAGGCCGGGGACGGCCTGCTTGCCGCGCTGCGGGCGATGGAGCTGGACAAGACGGGTTCGATCGCGATCGAGAACATCGACCTCTCGCTGTCCCTGCGTGCGGACCGCGCGGAGGACGAGGCGCCGGGCGAGGGCGCCGACGCCGTGCTGTGGGAGTCGCTGACCGACGCCACCCACGAGGAATCCACCCTCTCGGCCACCTATCTGGCGTTCCTGACGGTCGCCACGATGATCGCGGCCTGCGGTGTGGTCCTGGACAACGCGATCCTGATCGTCGGCGCGATGGCCGTGGGGCCGGAGTTCGGTCCGCTGGCCGGCATCTGCACCGCGCTCGTCCAGCGCGCGCCACGGCTGGCCTGGCGCTCGGCGCAGGCGCTGCTCGTCGGGTTCGCGGTGGCCATGGCGGTGACCGTCGGCTTCAGCCTCTTCATGGACGCGGTCGGCCTCTTCCACGTCGAGGCGCTGGAAGCCGAACGGCCGAACACCAACTTCATCTACCGGCCCGACTGGTTCTCCTTCGTCGTCGCCGTCCTGGCCGGTGTCGCCGGGGTGCTCTCGCTGACCTCCGCCAAATCGGGCGCGCTGGTCGGCGTGGCGATCTCCGTGACCACCGTCCCGGCCGCCGCCAACGCCGCGGTCGCCCTCGGCTACACGGAGTACGGCCAGGCCTGGCACTCCATGGAACAGCTGCTGCTGAACCTGGCGGGCATCATCGTCGCCGGCTCACTGACCCTGGCGACACAGAAGCTGCTGTGGGCCCGGCACGAAAGGCACGCGGCCCGCCGCCGGTGATCCGGCGACGGGCCGAGGCAACGGACCGACCGCTAGGGCCTGTCCGATGGGTCAGGGCCTAGCCCAACGCTCGCTTCACCGCGTCAGCCAGCCGCTCCGCCACCGCCCGCGCCTGCTCGATGTCCGCCGCCTCCACCATGACGCGGACCAGCGGCTCCGTGCCGGAGGGCCGCAACAGCACCCGGCCGGTGGCCCCCAGCTCGCGCTCCGCCTCGGCGACCGCCGCCGTCAGCTCCGGCGAGCTGGCCACCCGCGACTTGTCGACGTCGGGGACGTTGATGAGGATCTGCGGCAGCCGCTCCATGGCGCCCGCCAGCTCCGCCAGCGAACGGCCGGTGGCGGCGACCCGGGCCGCCAGCATCAGACCGGTCAGCGTGCCGTCACCGGTGGTGGCGTGGTCGAGCACGATGACGTGCCCGGACTGCTCGCCGCCCAGCGCGAAGCCGTGCGCCTTCATCTCCTCCAGGACGTACCGGTCGCCGACCGCGGTCTGCACGAGGTCGATGCCCTCGCGCTCCATGGCCAGCTTGAAGCCCAGGTTGGACATGACGGTGGCCACGACGGTGTTCTTGCGCAGCGTGCCCGCCTCGCGCATGCCCAGCGCGAGGACGGTCAGGATCTGGTCGCCGTCGATCTCGTTGCCGTCCCGGTCCACGGCCAGGCAGCGGTCCGCGTCGCCGTCGTGGGCGACACCCAGGGCGGCACCGTGCTCGACGACGGCCGCGCGCAGCTGCTCGAGGTGGGTGGAGCCGCAGCCGTCGTTGATGTTCAGACCGTCGGGCTCGGTACCGAGGGTGACGACCTCCGCGCCGGCCCGGGCGAACGCCTCGGGCGAGACGCGGGCCGCCGCGCCGTGCGCACCGTCGATGACGATCTTCAGCCCGTCCAGGCGGTTGGGCAGTACGCCCACCAGATGCGCGACGTAGTTGTCGAAGCCCTCGTCGTACACGGTGACCCGCCCGACGCCCGCGCCGGTGGGCCGCTCCCACGGCTCGCCGGAGCTGTGCGCGCGGTAGGTCCGCTCGATCCGGTCCTCCAGCTCGTCGGCGAGCTTGTGGCCGCCGCGGGCGAAGAACTTGATGCCGTTGTCGGGCATCGGGTTGTGGCTCGCGGAGAGCATCACCCCGAGGTCCGCGCCCAGCGCACCCGTCAGATACGCGACGGCCGGGGTCGGCAGCACGCCCACCCGCAGAACGTCCACACCAGCGCTCGCCAGCCCGGCGACGACCGCCGCCTCCAGGAACTCCCCCGACGCCCGTGGGTCCCGCCCGACCACCGCCACCGGCCGGTGCCCTTCAAACGTCCCCGCTTCGGCCAGTACATGCGCCGCAGCGACCGACAGGCCGAGCGCCAGCTCCGCCGTCAGGTCCGCATTGGCGACGCCGCGCACACCGTCCGTGCCGAAGAGTCGTCCCACTGGTGTCCTCCGAGTTGTCGAGCTTGGACCAGAGCTTTGAATCCAGGTATACGCCCCTGGCTTCAGATATACGCCCCTGGTACCGGATAGCCGAACGCCCCGGCAGCACGGAGGTGCCACCGGGGCGTTCGCGCAGCTGCATGCTGCAGCGAGCGCGATTAGCGCTTGCTGTACTGCGGCGCCTTACGGGCCTTCTTCAGACCGGCCTTCTTGCGCTCGACCGCACGGTCGTCACGCTTGAGGAACCCGGCCTTCTTCAGCGCGGGGCGGTTGTTCTCGACGTCCGCCTCGTTCAGCGCACGGGCGACGCCCAGGCGCAGCGCACCGGCCTGGCCGGAGATGCCGCCGCCGGCGATGCGGGCGATCACGTCGTAGCGGTTGTCGAGCTCGAGCACCTTGAAGGGCTCGTTGACTTCCTGCTGGTGCACCTTGTTGGGGAAGTAGCCCTCGAGGGTGCGGCCGTTGATCTTCCACTGGCCGGTGCCCGGGACGATCCGGACGCGGGCGATGGCGTTCTTGCGACGGCCCAGGCCGGCGGCCGGCTGCGGGTCGCCGAAGCGGGACGCGAGGGACTCGGAGGTGTACTCCGACTCCACGACCTCGGTCTCGGTGGTGTACTCCTCGACCTCAACCTCGTCCAGCGGGGTCTCGGGGGTGGTCTCAGCCACGATGCTCCTCAGATTCTCTGTCGTCTTAGGGGGTGGCCGGACTTACTGCGCGACCTGGGTGATCTCGAACGGGACCGGCTGCTGCGCAGCGTGCGGGTGCTCGGCGCCCGCGTAGACCTTCAGCTTCGAGAGCATCTGACGGCCGAGGGTGTTCTTGGGGAGCATGCCCTTGATGGCCTTCTCGACGGCCTTCTCGGGGTTCTTGTCGAGGAGCTCGTCGTAGCGGACCGAGCGCAGACCACCCGGGAAGCCGGAGTGGCGGTAAGCCATCTTCTGCGTCCGCTTGTTGCCGGACAGGTGCACCTTGTCGGCGTTGACGATGATGACGAAGTCACCCATGTCAACGTGAGGGGCGTACACCGGCTTGTGCTTGCCCCGCAGGAGGGACGCGGCCTGGCTGGCCAGACGGCCCAGGACAACGTCCTGCGCGTCAATGATGTGCCACTGGCGCTGGACATCGCCGGGCTTGGGGCTGAACGTACGCACGTCTTAGCCTTCGCTTCTGAGTGAATGGGTCCTGTACTGGTCCCCTGGCTGATCACACAGCAGGGCGGCACTACGGGTGACGCAACCCGATCGTCCGCCGCTGGTCATCGGCCCGGTGGACCGGCGTAAGGGCCCCTCACGTGAGATAGAGCAAGCCAATACGCATAACGAACCAGCAGAATACCGGGCCGTCCCCAGCGGGGTCAAAACGCCCCCCGGCCGGCCCGGGACCGCCCCTTCTCCTACCGCTCCCGCGCCACACGGCGCTCGTCCCACACCGGCTCCGCCGTCTCCCGCACCACCCCGTCCGCGCCGAAGACCAGGAACCGGTCGAAGGACCGCGCGAACCACCGGTCGTGCGTCACCGCCACCACCGTCCCCTCATACGCCTCCAGCCCCTCCTGCAGCGCCTCCGCCGACTCCAGGTCCAGGTTGTCGGTCGGCTCGTCCAGCAGCAGGGCCGTGCTGCCCGACAGCTCCAGCAGCAGGATCTGGAAGCGGGCCTGCTGGCCGCCGGAGAGCCGTTCGAAGCGCTGCTCGGCCTGCTTCTCCAGCTCGTAGCGGCGCAGCGCGGACATGGCCTGGCCCTTGTCCTTGGCGTGCTCGGTCCACAGGATGTCCAGCAGCGGGCGGCCCATCAGCTCGGGGTGCGCATGCGTCTGCGCGAAGTGACCGGGGACGACGCGGGCGCCCAGCTTCCAGGTGCCGGTGTGCGGGACGGGCCGGTCGGTGTCCTGGGCCAGCAGACGCAGGAAGTGCGACTTGCCGGAGCCGTTGGAGCCGAGGACCGCGACCCGCTCGCCGTAGAAGATCTCCAGGGAGAAGGGCTTCATCAGGCCCGTCAGCTCCAGGTCCTCGCAGGTCACCGCCCGTACGCCGGTGCGCCCGCCGCGCAGCCGCATCGTGATGTCCTGCTCGCGCGGCGGCTCCGGCGGCGGCCCGGCCTCCTCGAACTTCCGCAGCCTGGTCTGGGCGGCCTGGTAGCGGGAGGCGAGGCCGTCGTTGTACGCCGCCTTGTTCTTGAGCGTGTGCACCAGCTGCCTGAGCTGGACGAGCTTCTCGTCCCAGCGCCGCCGCAGCTCCTCGAAGCGGGCGAAGCGCTCCTTGCGCGCCGCGTGGTACGTGGCGAAGCCGCCGCCGTGCACCCATACGTCGGAGCCCGCAGGACCCGGCTCGACGCTGATGATCTTCTCCGCGGCGCGGGCCAGCAGCTCCCGGTCGTGGGAGACGAACAGCACCGTCTTACGGGTCGTGCGCAGCTGCTCCTCCAGCCACCGCTTGCCCGGCACGTCCAGATAGTTGTCCGGCTCGTCCAGCAGCAGCACCTCGTCCGTGCCCCGCAGCAGCGACTCCAGCACCAGCCGCTTCTGCTCGCCCCCGGACAGCGTGCGCACCTGCCGCCACTGGGCCTTCTCGTACGGCACCCCCAGCGCCGCCATCGTGCACATGTCCCAGACCGTCTCGGCCTCGTAGCCCCGCGCCTCGGCCCAGTCGCTGAGCGCCTGCGCATAGGCCATCTGCGCGGCCTCGTCATCGACGGTCATGATCGCCGTCTCGGCCGCGTCCACCGCCGCCGCGGCCTGGCGAATCCGCGGCTGCGCCACGGAAACCAGCAGGTCACGCACCGTACGGTCGTCCCGTACGGACCCCACGAACTGCGGCATCACACCGAGCCCGCCGCTGACCGTCACCGCCCCGCCGTGCGGCTGCAGCTCGCCCGCGATCAGCCGCAGCAGCGTCGTCTTGCCGGCACCGTTGGCCCCCACCAGCGCGACCGACGCGCCCTCCCCGACCCGGAAGGACACATCCCCCAGCAGGACCCTCCCGTCCGGCAGGTAGTACTCCAGATGGCCGGCCTCAAGATGTCCCATGGGCGGGATTGTGACCCGCCTCCACGCCTTCTACCAACCGCATTAGGATGCGCGGCATGAGTTTCGGGCAAGGCGGGCCCTTCGACGGCCCCGGGGGATCATCGTCCACTCCTGACTGGGACGCGCTCGCCGAGGAGAGCGAGGCACGGGCCCGCCGCAAACGCTGGATATGGATCGGCGGCAGCGCCCTGGCGGGCCTCGCCGTGGCCGGCATCGTCACCGCCGCCGTCATGACCGGCGGCAGCGGTTCGACGGGCGGCCCGACGGCGGCCCCCACCTCGTCCGGCCAGGCCGCGGAGCCGGAGGACAAGCCGTCCTTCGACGAGGTCTCCGTACCGCCCCCGCCCAACCCGCAGGACTACATCTCCGACCCGAAGAAGGACACCGCGCCGCTCACCCCGGCCACCCTCTTCGCACAGAAGAGCATGATCATCGGCGGGCGCAGCTACCCGCGCACGAACACCGCCACCACCAAGGACTGCACCGCCGCCGCCCAGGGCGCGCTGGTCTCCTCGCTCTCCCACAACGGCTGCAAGCAGCTGGTGCGCGCCACGTACGCCAAGGGCGGCGTCGCGGTCACCGTCGGCATCGCGGTCTTCGACTCCCCCGCCAAGGCCACCAAGGTCATGAACGAGGCGAAGACCAACCTGATGCCGCTGCCCGGCAACGGCGTCCCCTCGGACTTCTGCCAGGGCCACAAGTGCCGGATGGCGTCCAACGCCACCGGCCGCTACGCCTACTTCACCATCGCCGGCTACCTCAACGGCAAGGACGTCGTCACGTCCGAGACCAAGGCCCAGCAGATCGCCCGGGACGCCGGCTCCTACGCCTTCGCGCGGATCACCCAGCGAGGCAGGGACCAGGCCGCCAAGGCCGCCGAGCGGCAGCTCAAGGAAGCCCAGAAGAAGGCCGGCCAGTCCTGACGCCCCCGGTGGCGCCGCCCCCGGCAGCGCCACCACCGGGCCCGCTCAGCAGCAGCCGCCCCCGGCCGCCCCCGGCAGGGTCCGCCTGTTCCGCGCCTCCTTGTTGCGGGCCATCAGCAGCTCGTCGGCCGGGTAGCCGACCTCCTCCAGCGTCAGCCCGTGCGGCCGTACGACATGCACCGCGGAGTCCCGTACGCCGGCCGCCAGCACCTTCCCGGGCCACTCCGGCGGGCGGTGCCCGTCGCCGACGAACAGCAGCGCGCCGATCAGCGAACGCACCATGTTGTGGCAGAACGCGTCCGCCCGCACGGTCGCCGTGATGATCCCGTCCGCGCCGCGCGCAAGGCTCAGCTCCTGGAGCGTACGGATGGTGGTGGCGCCCTCCCGCCGCTTGCAGTACGCCGCGAAGTCGTGCTCGCCCAGCAGCGACCGGGCCGCCTCGTTCATGGCGTCCACGTCGAGCGGCCAGTCGTGCCACAGCACATGGCCGCGCAGCAGCGGATCGACGCCGCCCGGGTTGTCGGTGACCCGGTAGGCGTACCGCCGCCAGATCGCGGAGAACCGGGCGTTGAAACCGCTGGGCGCCTCCCGCAGGGCCCACACCCGCACGTCCTTGGGCAGCCGCCCGGCGAGCCGCTTGAGCAGCTTCCCTCGGTGCTCGCCCCAGATCTCCAGCGGCAGATCCACATGGGCGACCTGCCCCCGCGCATGCACCCCGGCGTCCGTCCGCCCGGCCACGGTCAGCTCATACGTCGTCGACGACCGCGTCACGGTACGCAGCGCGTCCTCGATCTCCCCCTGGACGGTCCGCTGCCCGCGGGCCTGCTTGGCCCACCCGGAGAAGTCCTTGCCGTCATAGGAAAGGTCCAGCCGCACCCGGACATACCCGGGCTCCACCTCGTCACTCACGCAAGCAATCCTCTCAGTCCCACGGAAACGCGAAGCGGGCCCGCCCCCGAAGGGACGGACCCGCTCACAGCCAGGCAGCGCCTCAGGCGTCCTGATCACCTCCGCTTGCGCGGAGCTCAGGCGTCCTTCGACTCCTCGGCCGGAGCCTCGGCAGCAGCCTCGGACTCCTTCACCGCGCGCTTGGCCGCGGCCTCGGCCTCGGCGACGGTCGCCTTCTTGGCGATCTCGCCCTCGACCAGCTCGATGACCGCCATCGGGGCGTTGTCGCCACGACGGTTACCGATCTTGGTGATGCGGGTGTAGCCACCCGGACGCTCCGCGAAGCGCGGCGCGATCTCCGTGAAGAGCGTGTGGACGACGCTCTTGTCCGAGATCAGCTGCATGACCTGACGGCGGTTGTGAAGGTCGCCCTTCTTCGCCTTGGTCACCAGACGCTCCGCGTACGGACGCAGACGACGGGCCTTGGCCTCGGTCGTGGTGATGCGACCGTGCTCGAAGAGCGAGGTGGCCAGGTTGCGCAGCATCAGACGCTCGTGCGCGGCGCTGCCGCCCAGACGGGCACCCTTGGCGGGCTTCGGCATGGTGTTTCTCCTAGGTGTCTGCCCCGGCCGTATCAGGTACCGGAGTCAGTATCCGAGCAGGCGGTCGCCCGTCGGAGACCCCGCGCCCCCTAAGGGACGCGGGGAACTGCGCGACCCGCCACAGCGGATCGGCAGCCAGAATCGGACCGTCGGTCCCGAGCTCTCAGTACTGCTCGGTCTCGACGAAACCGGCGTCCGCGTCGTCATCGGCGCCGAACGCGTCAGCCGCGGCGGTCGGGTCGAAGCCGGGAGGCGAGTCCTTCAGCGCCAGGCCCATACCGGCCAGCTTCGCCTTGACCTCGTCGATCGACTTCGCACCGAAGTTGCGGATGTCGAGCAGGTCCGCCTCGGAGCGCGCCACGAGCTCACCCACGGAGTGGATGCCCTCACGCTTGAGGCAGTTGTACGAGCGGACCGTGAGCTCCAGCTCCTCGATCGGCAGCGCCAGGTCGGCGGCGAGCGCGGCGTCCGTCGGGGACGGGCCCATGTCGATGCCCTCGGCGTCGATGTTGAGCTCGCGCGCCAGACCGAACAGCTCGACCAGCGTCTTACCGGCGGACGCCATGGCGTCGCGCGGCCGCATGGCCTGCTTGGTCTCGACGTCGACGATCAGCTTGTCGAAGTCGGTGCGCTGCTCGACACGGGTCGCCTCGACCTTGTAGGTGACCTTGAGCACCGGCGAGTAGATGGAGTCGACCGGGATACGGCCGATCTCCTGGCCGACCTGCTTGTTCTGGACGGCGGAGACGTAGCCGCGACCGCGCTCGACGGTCAGCTCCATCTCCAGCTTGCCCTTGCCGTTGAGCGTGGCGAGGACCAGGTCGGGGTTGTGCACCTCGACACCGGCCGGCGGGGCGATGTCGGCGGCGGTGACCAGACCCGGGCCCTGCTTGCGCAGGTACATCACGACCGGCTCGTCGTGCTCCGAGGAGACGACCAGCTGCTTGATGTTGAGGATCAGGTCGGTGACGTCCTCCTTGACGCCCGGCACGGTGGTGAACTCGTGCAGGACACCGTCGATACGGATGGACGTGACCGCCGCACCCGGGATCGAGGACAGGAGGGTCCGACGCAGGGAGTTGCCGAGGGTGTAGCCGAAGCCCGGCTCCAGCGGCTCGATCACGAACCGGGAGCGGTATTCGTCGACGACCTCTTCGGTCAGAGAGGGACGCTGAGCGATCAGCATGTGTTTCGATCCTTCAGTCGTGGGCGCCCGCTATTTGACGCCCGCTGTACTGACAAGGGTACGGGCGGTACGGCGCCATCGGCCCCGTACCGCCCACACCGGCCAGCTCTTACCTGAGTAGAGCCGACGAGCCTTACTTCGAGTAAAGCTCGACGATCAGCTGCTCCTGCACCTGGGTGTCGATCACCGGGCGCTCGGGCAGGCTGTGCACCAGGATCCGGAGGTTCGACGGAATCGCTTCCAGCCAGGCCGGAACCGTCTTCTCGCCGGCCTCGGCCTTGGCCACCTCGAAGGGGGTCAGGTTCCGAGAGCTCTCGCGGACCTCGATGATGTCGTTCACTGCCACACGAGCCGACGGGATGTCGGTCTTGCGGCCGTTCACGGTGATGTGTCCGTGACGGACCAGCTGACGGGCGTGGTCCCGGGACTTGGCGAAGCCGGCCCGGTAGATCACGTTGTCGAGACGGGTCTCAAGGATGCGCAGAAGGTTCTCACCGGTCTTGCCGGTCTTCTGGTTCGCTTCCTTGTAGTAGTTCACGAACTGCTTCTCAAGGACACCGTAGATACGGCTGCACTTCTGCTTCTCACGAAGCTGGAGCAGGTACTCGCTGTCCTTGGTGCGCCCGCGACCGTGCTCACCCGGGGGGTAAGGACGGATCTCGATCGGGCACTTCGCGCTCTCGCACTTGCTCCCCTTGAGGAAGAGCTTCTGCTTCTCCCGACGGCAACGCTTGCAGTCGGCCCCGGTGTAACGCGCCATTTTCCAGTTGTCTCCGTTACCTCAGTGCGTCAGACGCGCCGGCGCTTCGGCGGGCGGCATCCGTTGTGCGGGGTGGGGGTGACGTCCTGAATGGAGCCGACCTCGAGGCCGGTCGCCTGGAGCGAACGGATGGCGGTCTCGCGACCGGAACCCGGGCCCTTGACGAAGACGTCAACCTTGCGCATGCCGTGCTCCTGCGCGCGGCGGGCGGCCGACTCGGCGGCCATCTGCGCGGCGAAGGGGGTGGACTTGCGCGAGCCCTTGAAGCCGACGTGGCCGGCAGAGGCCCAAGAGATCACGTTCCCGGTCGGGTCGGTGATCGAGACGATCGTGTTGTTGAACGTGCTCTTGATGTGAGCGTGCCCGTGGGCGACGTTCTTCTTCTCCTTGCGGCGCACCTTCTTGGCGCCGGCCGTACGGCCCTTCGGAGGCATTCATTACTCCCGTGGAGGTGGTCGGTCCTACAGCGAAGACCGCTTGGGGGGTTCTGGGGGGCATCCCCCAGAACACACGTGCGTCCTGCTGAGGACTACTTCTTGCCCGGCTTCTTCTTGCCGGCGATCGCGCGACGCGGACCCTTGCGGGTACGAGCGTTCGTGCTGGTGCGCTGACCGTGCACCGGCAGACCGCGACGGTGACGCAGACCCTGGTAGCAGCCGATCTCGACCTTGCGGCGGATGTCGGCCTGGATCTCGCGACGGAGGTCACCCTCGGTGCGGAGGTTGGCGTCCACGTACTCGCGGATCTTGACCAGGTCCTCTTCGGGCAGGTCACGAACGCGGGTGTTGGGGTTCACACCGGTCGCGGCGAGCGTCTGCTGCGCCAGCGTGCGGCCGATGCCGAAAACGTAGGTGAGGGCGACCTCCACGCGCTTTTCACGCGGGATGTCAACACCTGAAACGCGTGCCATTCAATGGCTCCTGTGTTGATTCGGGGGTCTTCCACAAAGCCGCTCCCAGCCGCCGTACCAGGTACGTTCTGGGTCCCCGGCCCCCGCCGGAGGTGTCGTCGGCCGTCAGGCCGGACGGGCTCTGCTTATGTACATGTGTGCTTGCGTCGCGCGAACTGCGAAATTGCAGGTGGTCGGCGTGCGTCAGCCCTGGCGCTGCTTGTGGCGCAGGTTGTCGCAGATGACCATGACCCGGCCGTGACGGCGGATCACCTTGCACTTGTCGCAGATCTTCTTGACGCTCGGCTTGACCTTCATGGGTGTGAGGTTCTCCGGGTCAGTGCCGCCACCCCACGGGAGCGGGGTGCCGACAAGATCTACTTGTAGCGGTAGACGATCCGGCCACGCGTCAGGTCGTACGGAGAAAGCTCCACCACGACCCGGTCATCCGGGAGGATGCGGATGTAGTGCATCCGCATCTTGCCGCTGATGTGCGCGAGGACCTTGTGACCGTTCTGGAGCTCCACCTTGAACATGGCGTTCGGCAGGGACTCGATCACGGTGCCCTCGATTTCGATGGCACCTTGCTTCTTGGCCACGCTTCGCCCTTCGAATCGGCTACCTTGATCAACTCTCGTGATGTATCCGGTGCACTTTCAAGAATGTCTCCTATCTTGGAGACAGGCATACGGATGCACGAGAGCCGACGCGTCAGTCTACGTCAGTGCCTAGGAAAAGACGAATCCTGGATTATTGCCCACCCGGGGTGATCCTTACGCCAGCGGGTCGGGCGCCGCGGTGATCCCCAGCTCGGCCAGCTTGGCCTTGCCGCCGTCCGGTGCGGTCAGCACCAGCGGGCCGTTCTCGGTCAGCGCGACCGAGTGCTCCCAGTGCGAGGACCAGCTGCCGTCGTTCGACTTGACCGTCCAGTCGTCGTCGAGGACGTGGGTCTTGGCCGTGCCGAGATTGACCATCGGCTCGATCGCGATGCAGAAGCCGGGCACCAGCTTGGGGCCGCGGCCGCGCTTGCGGTCGACGTAGTTCAGCAGATGCGGGTCCATGTGCATCTGCGAGCCGATGCCGTGGCCGCCGTAGTCCTCGACGATGCCGTACTTGCCGCAGGACGGCCGGGGCTGGCGGCGGATGTAGCCCTCGATCGCCCGGGAGATGTCCACCAGGCGGTTGCCCTTGGCGACCGCCGCGATGCCGGCCCACATCGACTCCTCGGTGACCCGGCTGAGCTCGACCAGCTCCGCGGAGTGACCGGATCCGACGAAGGCGGTGTACGCGGCGTCGCCGTGCCAGCCGTCGATGATCGCGCCGCAGTCGATGGAGATGATGTCCCCGTCCTGGAGGACCGTCTCGGTGTCGGGGATGCCGTGGACGACGACGTCGTTCACCGAGGTGCAGATCGTCGCGGGGAAGCCGCCGTAACCGAGGAAGTTCGACTTCGCGCCGTGCTCGGCGAGCACCTTGCGCGCCGCGTCGTCCAGGTCCTTGGTCGTGGCGCCCGGTACCGCGGCCTTGCGGGTGGCGGCGTGGATGGCGGCGACCACCAGCCCCGCCTCGCGCATCTTCGCGATCTGCTCCGGGGTCTTGATCTCCACCATGCCGGCGTTCCGCCTTCGTTCTCGTCCTGCGTCTGTTCTGACCAACAGTACGGCCGCGGTACCCGGACTGGGCAACCGCGGCCGTACGGAGCTGCTGGCCTACTCGCCGCTCTGGAGCGCAGCCATGGCGCGCTCCGTGACCTCTTCCACCTTGCCGAGGGCCGGGATCGTCACGACCAGGTCCTGGGCCTTGTAGTAGTCGATGATCGGCTCGGTCTCCGTGTGGTAGACCTCCAGCCGCTTGCGGACGGTCTCCTCGCGGTCGTCGTCACGCTGGTACAGCTCGCCGCCGCAGACGTCGCAGACGCCCTGGGTCTTCGGCTTGTTGTACTCCGCGTGGAAGACGTGGCTGCTGTCCTTGCGGCAGATGCGCCGGCCGGCGATCCGCTTGACGACCTCGTCCTCCGGGACCTCCAGGTCCAGGACGGCGTCGAGCTTGAGGTTCCGGCCCTTGAGGAACTCGTCCAGCGCCTCGGCCTGGCCGAGGTTGCGCGGGAAGCCGTCGAGGAGGAAGCCCTCGGCGGCGTCGGCCTGCTCCATGCGGTCCTCGGCCATGCCAATCGTGACCGAGTCGGGCACCAGGTTGCCGGCGTCCATGTACGACTTCGCCTCGACACCCAGGGGCGTGCCCTGACTGATGTTGGCGCGGAACAGGTCCCCCGTGGAGATGTGCGGGATCGCGAGGTTCTTGGCAAGGTACGCAGCCTGCGTACCCTTGCCGGCCCCCGGGGGTCCGACGAGGACGATTCGCATCAGCGGAGGAACCCTTCGTAGTTGCGCTGCTGAAGCTGGCTCTCGATCTGCTTCACGGTCTCCAGGCCCACACCCACGATGATGAGGATGCTCGTCCCGCCGAACGGGAAGTTCTGGTTCGCGTTGAACAGCACCAACGCCACTGTTGGTACGAGCGCGATCAGCCCCAGGTACAGCGAGCCCGGCCACGTGATCCGGTTGAGCACGTAGCTGAGGTACTCGGCCGTCGGGCGACCAGCCCGGATACCCGGGATGAAGCCACCATACTTCTTCATGTTGTCGGCAACTTCTTCGGGGTTGAAGCTGATGGCGACGTAGAAGAAGGCGAAGAACACGATCAGCAGGAAGTACGTAACGATGTAAACCGGGTGGTTTCCCTTGGTGAAGTTGGTGGCGATCCAGGTCGCCCATGCCGCCTTCGACCCGCTGAACTGTGCGATGAGGGCTGGAATGTAGAGCAGCGATGACGCGAAGATGACGGGAATCACACCCGCCTGGTTCACCTTGAGCGGGATGTACGTGGACGTACCGCCGTAGGACCGGCGCCCGATCATCCGCTTCGCGTACTGCACCGGGATGCGCCGCTGAGCCTGCTCGACGAAGACCACCAGGGCGACCATCGCCAGGCCGACCACGATCACCGCGAAGAACTCGATCCAGCCGTCGGCCAGCTTGCCCTGGAGCTTGATCTGCCACAGGGCGCCCGGGAAGCCGGCGGCGATCGAGATGAACATCAGGATCGACATGCCGTTGCCGATGCCGCGGTCGGTGACGAGCTCACCGAGCCACATGATCAGGGCGGTGCCGGCGGTCATCGTGATGACCATCGTGATGGTGGTGAAGATCGAGTCGCTGGGCACGATCTCGGTGTTGACCGGGCAGCCCTGGAAGAGCGCACCGCTGCGGGCGGTGGCCACCAGGCCGGTGCCCTGCAGGATGGCGAGCGCCACGGTCAGATAGCGGGTGTACTGGGTGATCTTCGCCTGGCCGGACTGCCCCTCTTTCTTGAGGGCCTCCAGCCTGGGGATCACCACGGTCAGCAGCTGGAGGATGATGCTCGCCGTGATGTACGGCATGATCCCCAGCGCGAAGATCGTGATCTGCAGCAGCGCACCACCGCTGAACATGTTCACCAGGGCGAACAACCCGCTACTGCCGCCGGCCTGCTTCATGCAGGTCTCGACGTTCGCGTAGTTCACCCCGGGGACCGGGACGTGCGCTCCGATCCGGTAGAGCACGATGATGCCCAATGTGAACAGCAGCTTCTTGCGCAGGTCGGGCGTCTTGAACGCTCGGGCGAACGCGGTGAGCACGGTGCCTCCTGCGCCCCCCGCCTCATAGCGGGAGGTGACGGTCTTGAGGATCGACGAATACTAAGCGGCCAAAAACCGCGTGGACACGGCCCACGCGGCGAGGGCCCGGGACCAGGGCCCCGGAAAAACAACAGTGCCTGCCACCTTACCGGCGACCGTACCCCCGTGGAACGACCAACCGGGGATGCCCCAATCGATGGGCATCCCCGGTCAGTTGAACCAACGAACTCAGATGAGTTCGGTGACGGTGCCGCCGGCAGCGGCGATCTTCTCCTTGGCGGAGCCGGAGACGGCGTCAACCGAAACCTGCAGCGCCACGGAGATCTCGCCCTGGCCCAGGACCTTGACGAGCTCGTTCTTGCGCACCGCGCCCTTGGCGACCAGGTCGGCCACCGTGACCTCGCCACCCTGCGGGTAGAGCGCGGCCAGCTTGTCCAGGTTCACGACCTGGAACTGCTTGTGAGCGGGGTTCTTGAAACCCTTCAGCTTCGGGAGGCGCATGTGGAGGGGCATCTGGCCACCCTCGAAGCGCTCCGGAACCTGGTAACGGGCCTTCGTACCCTTGGTACCACGACCAGCGGTCTTACCCTTGGACGCCTCGCCACGACCCACGCGGGTCTTGGCGGTCTTGGCGCCCGGGGCAGGACGGAGGTTGTGGACCTTGAGCGGGTTCTGCTCCGCCATGTCAGTCGACCTCCTCAACCGTCACGAGGTGGCGGACGGTGTGCACCATGCCGCGGAACTCGGGGCGGTCCTCCTTGACAACCACGTCGTTGAGCTTCTTCAGGCCCAGCGAACGAAGGGTGTCGCGGTGGTTCTGCTTGCTACCGATGTAGGACTTCGTCTGCGTGATCTTGAGGTGCGCCATTACGCGGTCACCCCTGCACGCGCCCGCAGCAGAGCGGCGGGAGCAACGTCCTCCAGCGGCAGGCCACGACGGGCCGCGATCTCCTCGGGGCGCTGCAGGCCCTGAAGCGCGGTCACCGTGGCGTGCACGATGTTGATCGGGTTGGACGAGCCGAGCGACTTGCTCAGCACGTCGTGGATGCCCGCGCACTCCAGAACGGCACGCACGGGGCCACCGGCGATCACACCGGTACCGGGGGAAGCCGGCTTGAGCAGGACGACGCCCGCAGCCTTCTCGCCCTGGATGGGGTGAGGGATGGTGCCCTGGATACGGGGGACCTTGAAGAAGTTCTTCTTGGCCTCTTCCACGCCCTTGGCGATGGCAGCCGGAACTTCCTTGGCCTTGCCGTAACCGACACCTACGGTGCCGTCACCGTCGCCCACCACGACCAGCGCGGTGAAGCTGAAACGACGACCACCCTTGACAACCTTGGCGACGCGGTTGATCGCGACAACGCGCTCAACGTACGCGGTCTTCTCGGCGGCAGCGCCACCGTCGCGACCCTTCCGGTCCCGCCGCTCGCCGCCACCGGCACCGCTCCCGCGGCGCTGGGGTCCAGCCATTGGATTTACCTCTCTCTGTTACGTCCGCTAGCTCCGGAACCGGGGCTTAGAACTTCAGCCCGGCTTCGCGGGCGGCGTCGGCCAGAGCGGCAATCCGCCCGGCGTACTGCTTGCCACCACGGTCGAACACGACGGCCTCGACACCGGCGGCCTTGGCACGCTCGGCGACCAGGGAGCCGACCTTCTGGGCCTGGGCGCTCTTGTCGCCCTCGCCACCACGGATCGACGCGTCCAGGCTCGACGCCGAGGCCAGCGTGTGGCCCGCGATGTCGTCGATGACCTGCGCGGTGATGCCGCGGTTGGACCGCGTCACAACCAGACGCGGACGCTCCGGGGTACCCGAAATCCGCTTGCGGATGCGGATGTGGCGACGCTTGGCGGCGGCGCGCTTGTAGGCGTCACCCTTCGCGATCTTCACACCGTATGCCATGGCTTACTTACCAGCCTTTCCGACCTTGCGGCGGATGACCTCGCCGGCGTACTTGACGCCCTTGGCCTTGTACGGGTCAGGCTTGCGCAGCTTGCGGATGTTCGCCGCCACCTCGCCGACCTTCTGCTTGTCGATGCCCTCGACGCTGAGCTTGGTCGGGGACTCGACCTTGAAGGAGATCCCCTCGGGGGCCTCGATCAGGATCGGGTGGCTGTAGCCCAGGGCGAACTCCAGGTTGGAGCCCTTCGCCTGGACGCGGTAACCGACACCGCTGATCTCGAGCGCCTTGCTGTAGCCCTGGGTCACGCCGGTGATCATGTTCGCCACCAGCGTGCGGGACAGGCCGTGCAGGGCCTTGTTCTGACGCTCGTCGTTCGGGCGGGTGACGTTGATAACGCCGTCCTCACCCTTGGCGACCTCGATGGGCGCGGCGACGGTGTGCGAAAGGGAGCCCTTGGGACCCTTCACGTTGACCGTGCGGCCTTCGATGGTGACGTCCACACCAGCGGGAACCTGGATGGGCAGCTTGCCAATACGCGACATTAGCTATTCCTCCGTTCCCTGGTTACCAGACGTAGGCGAGGACTTCCCCACCCACGCCCTTCTTGCTGGCCTGCTGACCGGTCAGGAGACCGTGGGACGTGGAGATGATCGCCACGCCCAGGCCGCCGAGCACCTTCGGCAGGTTGGTGGACTTTGCGTAGACCCGCAGGCCCGGCTTCGAGATCCGCTTGATGCCGGCGATCGAGCGCTCGCGGTTCGGGCCGAACTTCAGCTCGAGGACGAGGTTCTTGCCGACCTCGGCGTCCTCGACGCGCCAGCCGGTGATGTAACCCTCCTGCTGGAGGATCTCCGCGATGTGCGACTTGATCTTGCTGTGCGGCATCACGACGGTGTCGTGGTACGCCGAGTTCGCGTTCCGCAGACGGGTCAGCATGTCTGCGATGGGGTCAGTCATGGTCATGAATTGGCCTTCGGCCTCTCTCGCCGGGGTTTCCTATGTGCGCCATCCCTCTCCCCGATCAGAGTCGGGACGGGTGCGGCGCGGGGACCTACGGCGTAGTAAGCGACGTTATGCGGGCTTCGCCCGCGGTCGGTCTCGGGCGGCGGGACGCCCAAACCCCTCTACCTTACGGGAAAAGGGTGGGACTCCCGCCGACCGATTGCTTACCGAGAGCCCCGGTCATCCCAACTAAGGGATTACCAGGAGCTCTTGGTCACGCCCGGCAGCTCGCCACGGTGAGCCATCTCACGAAGGCACACGCGGCACAGGCCGAACTTGCGGTACACGGAGTGCGGGCGGCCGCAGCGCTGGCAGCGGGTGTACGCGCGCACACCGAACTTCGGCTTGCGAGCAGCCTTGGCAATCAGAGCCTTCTTCGCCATCTCGCTCACGCCTCCTTGAACGGGAAGCCGAGGTGACGAAGGAGAGCGCGGCCCTCATCGTCGTTGGTCGCCGTGGTGACCACGGTGATGTCCATACCCCGGGTACGGTCGATCTTGTCCTGGTCGATCTCGTGGAACATGACCTGCTCCGTGAGACCGAAGGTGTAGTTGCCCCGACCGTCGAACTGCTTCGGGGACAGACCACGGAAGTCGCGGATGCGCGGCAGCGCGAGCGACAGCAGGCGGTCCAGGAACTCCCACATGCGGTCACCGCGGAGGGTGACGTGGGCACCGATCGGCTGGCCCTCACGCAGCTTGAACTGCGCGATGGACTTACGGGCCTTGGTGACGGCCGGCTTCTGGCCCGTGATCGTGGTGAGGTCGCGGATGGCGCCCTCGATCAGCTTGGAGTCGCGGGCGGCGTCGCCCACACCCATGTTGACCACGATCTTGGTCAGACCGGGGATCTGCATGACGTTCTCGTAGGAGAACTCGTCCTTCAGCTTCCCGGCGATCTCTTCGCGGTAGCGCGTCTTGAGACGCGGCGCGTTGGTGGTGGCAGTCATCAGATGTCCTCACCGGTCCGCTTGGCAACGCGGATCTTGTTGCCCTCGTCGTCGAAGCGGTATCCGACGCGGGTAACGACCTTGTTGCCGTCCTTCTCCACGACCAGCTGAACGTTGCTGACGTGGATGGGGGCCTCGGTCGTCACGATGCCGCCGGTCTTCGACCCACGAGCGGTCTGTCCGGCCTTGGTGTGCTTCTTGACCCGGTTGACACCCTCGACCAGGACGCGGTCCTCGCGGGGGAAGGCCTGGATGACCTTGCCCTGCTTGCCCTTGTCCTTACCGGTGATGACCTGGACCAGGTCGCCCTTCTTGATCTTCATCGGTTACAGCACCTCCGGCGCGAGCGAGATGATCTTCATGAACTTCTTCTCGCGCAGTTCCCGGCCCACGGGGCCGAAGATGCGGGTGCCGCGGGGGTCGCCATCGTTCTTGAGGATGACGGCCGCGTTCTCGTCGAAGCGGATGTACGAGCCGTCCGGACGGCGGCGCTCCTTGACGGTGCGAACGATGACCGCCTTGACGACGTCACCCTTCTTCACGTTGCCACCGGGGATCGCATCCTTGACGGTGGCGACGATGACGTCACCGATGCCCGCGTAGCGGCGACCGGAACCACCGAGAACACGGATGCAAAGGATCTCCTTCGCACCAGTGTTGTCGGCGACACGCAGTCGCGACTCCTGCTGGATCACGTCTATCTCCTGTTTGTCTGCCGGTTCCCGGCGAGAAGCGCGAGTGCTTCGCGCTTCTCGCCGAGCCTGGCGGAACTGTTCCTAGGGGGTCCCCCTAGGAGGGATTACTTGGCCTTCTCGAGGATCTCGACGATGCGCCAGCGCTTGGTGGCGGACAGCGGCCGGGTCTCCATCAGGAGGACGCGGTCGCCGACGCCGGCAGCGTTCTGCTCGTCGTGCGCCTTGAGCTTGTTGGTACGGCGGATGACCTTGCCGTACAGCGCGTGCTTGACGCGGTCCTCGACAGCGACGACGACGGTCTTGTCCATCTTGTCGCTGACGACGAGACCCTCACGGGTCTTGCGGAAACCGCGCTCGTTCGTCTCAGTCACATTCTTCTCGCTCATCAGGCGCTCTCCACCGTCTCGATGCCCAGCTCGCGCTCACGCATCAGGGTGTAGATCCGGGCGATGTCCTTGCGGACGGCCTTCAGCCGGCCGTGGTTCTCGAGCTGTCCGGTCGCCGCCTGGAAGCGGAGGTTGAACAGCTCTTCCTTGGCCTCACGGAGCTTGGCAACGAGGTCCTCGTTGTTCAGCTCGCGCAGCTCGGACGCCTTGGTAACGGCCGACATCACGATTCACCTGCCTCGCGCCGAACGATGCGGCACTTCATCGGAAGCTTGTGGGCGGCGCGGGTCAGCGCCTCCTTAGCAACCTTCTCGTTCGGGAAGGACAGCTCGAACATCACCCGACCGGGCTTGACGTTCGCGACCCACCACTCCGGGGAACCCTTACCGGAACCCATGCGGGTCTCGGCAGGCTTCTTCGTCAGCGGGCGGTCCGGGTAGATGTTGATCCAGACCTTGCCGCCACGCTTGATGTGACGGGTCATCGCGATACGAGCGGACTCGATCTGACGGTTCGTCACGTAGGCCGGGGTGACGGCCTGGATTCCGTACTCACCGAAGGCCAGCTCGGTGCCACCCTTGGCCATACCGTTGCGCTTCGGGTGGTGCTGCTTGCGGTGCTTGACCCTGCGAGGGATCAGCATGTCGGTCAGGCCTCCGTTCCGGGGGTCTCCGCCGGAGCAGCGGCAGCGGCCTCGGCCTTGGGGGCCTCGGCAGCGGCGCTCTGCTGCTGCGGCTTGCGGCCGCCGCGGCCGCCGCGCTCGCCACCGCGACGCGGGCGGTCGTTGCCGCCACCGCGGGCCGGGCGGTTGCCCGCACGGGCGGCGGCGTTCTCGGCGCGCACCTCGGCGATGTTCTTGACGTCGCCCTTGTAGATCCAGACCTTCACGCCGATGCGGCCGAAGGTGGTCTTGGCCTCGAAGAAGCCGTAGTCGACGTTCGCGCGGAGCGTGTGCAGGGGCACACGGCCCTCGCGGTAGAACTCCGAGCGGGACATCTCGGCGCCGCCGAGACGGCCACCGCACTGGATCTTGATGCCCTTGGCGCCGGCCTTCATCGTCGACTGCATGCTCTTACGCATGGCGCGACGGAAGGAGACGCGGGAGGACAGCTGCTCGGCGACGGCCTGGGCCACCAGCTGAGCGTCGGTCTCGGGGTTCTTGACCTCGAGGATGTTCAGCTGGACCTGCTTGCCGGTCAGCTTCTCCAGCTCGCCGCGGATGCGGTCGGCCTCGGCGCCGCGGCGGCCGATGACGATGCCCGGACGAGCGGTGTGGATGTCAACGCGGACGCGCTCACGGGTGCGCTCGATCTCCACCTTGGAGATACCGGCGCGCTCCATGCCCTTCGTCATCATGCGACGAATGGCGACGTCTTCCTTGACGTAGTCCTTGTACAGCTTGTCGGCGTACCAGCGGGACTTGAAGTCCGTCGTCACGCCGAGGCGGAACCCGTGCGGGTTTACCTTCTGGCCCATTACCGGGTTCCTTCCTTGCTGCTGACGACCACGGTGATGTGGCTGGTCCGCTTGCGGATCCGGTAGGCACGACCCTGAGCACGCGGACGGAACCGCTTCAGGGTCGGGCCCTCGTCGACGTACGCCTCGCTGATAACCAGCGTGGAGGCGTCCGTGTGGTCGTAGTTGTGCGCGGCGTTGGCAATGGCGCTGTCCAGCACCTTGCCCACCGGCACGCTCGCGGCCTGCGGGGCGAAACGCAGGACCGCCTGAGCCTCCGTGGCATCCATGCCACGGATAAGGTCCACCACGCGGCGGGCCTTCATGGGCGTGACGCGGATGTACCGCGCCTGGGCCCTGGCTTCCATGGTTGTCCCTTCGGTGTCAGTCATAGTCTTCGCACTCCGGTCGATCAGCGACGACGCGACTTGCGGTCGTCCTTCTCGTGGCCGCGGAAGGTGCGGGTCGGCGCAAACTCGCCGAGCTTGTGGCCGACCATCGACTCGGTGACGAACACCGGGACGTGCTTGCGGCCGTCGTGCACCGCGATCGTGTGGCCGAGCATGGCCGGGACGATCATGGAGCGGCGGGACCAGGTCTTGATGACGTTCTTGGTGCCTGCATCGTTCTGTACGTCCACCTTCTTGGCGAGGTGGTCGTCGACGAAGGGCCCCTTCTTGAGACTGCGCGGCATCTAAACCCGCTCCTAGCGCTTCTTGTTCGTCTTGCGGCGGCGGACGATGTACTTGTTGCTGGCCTTCTTCGGCGAGCGAGTACGACCCTCCTTCTGGCCCCAGGGCGAGACCGGGTGGCGACCACCGGAGGTCTTGCCCTCACCACCACCGTGCGGGTGGTCGACCGGGTTCATCACGACACCACGCACGGTCGGGCGGACGCCCTTCCAGCGCATACGGCCGGCCTTACCCCAGTTGATGTTCGACTGCTCGGCGTTGCCGACCTCGCCGACAGTGGCGCGGCAGCGGACGTCGACCAGGCGGATCTCACCGGACGGCATGCGCAGGTGGGCCATCCGGCCCTCCTTCGCCAGCAGCTGCACGGAGGCACCGGCCGAGCGGGCGAACTTCGCACCGCCGCCCGGACGCAGCTCGATCGCGTGGATCGTCGTACCCACGGGGATGTGACGCAGCGGCAGGTTGTTGCCCGGCTTGATGTCGGCGCCAGGGCCGTTCTCAATCCGAGCGCCCTGCTCCAGGCCACGGGGCGCGATGATGTAGCGCTTCTCGCCGTCTGCGTAGTGCAGCAGCGCGATGCGCGCGGTGCGGTTCGGGTCGTACTCGATGTGCGCGACCTTGGCCGGCACGCCGTCCTTGTCGTGACGACGGAAGTCGATCACGCGGTAGGCGCGCTTGTGGCCACCACCCTGGTGGCGAACGGTCACACGACCGGCGTTGTTACGGCCGCCCTTGCTGTGCAGCGGGCGGACCAGCGACTTCTCCGGCGTGGACCGCGTGATCTCGACAAAGTCGGCGACGCTGGAGCCACGACGGCCCGGGGTCGTCGGCTTGTACTTGCGGATACCCATTTCTCAGTCCTCGTCCGATTCCGGACGACTCGGACTCCGTTAGGAGACCGGGCCGCCGAAGATGTCGATACGGTCGCCCTCGGCGAGGGTCACGATGGCGCGCTTGGTGTTGGCGCGCTTGCCGTAACCGGTGCGGGTGCGCTTGCGCTTGCCCTGCCGGTTGATCGTGTTGACCCCGGTGACCTTGACCGAGAAGACCGCCTCGACGGCCTGCTTGATCTGGGTCTTGTTCGCGCCGGGCGCGACGATGAACGTGTACTTGTTCTCGTCCAGCAGCGCGTAGCTCTTCTCGGAAACCACCGGCTTGACGAGAACGTCGCGCGGGTCCGTGAAGGTCTTGCTGGTGACGACGGCCTCAGTCATCAGGCGTCGCTCCCTTCGGTCTCAGCGGCCTTGGGGCCAGACACGAAGGACTCGAAGGCGGCCTTGGTGAAGACCACGTCGTCGGAGACGAGCACGTCGTACGTGTTCAGCTGGCCCGGCTCCAGGATGTGAACCTGGGGCAGGTTGCGGGCGGACAGCCACGCGGCCTCGTCGCTGCGCTCGGCGACCAGGAGCACGTTCTTGCGCTCGCTGACCTTGCCGAGAAGAGCCTTGGCGGCCTTGGTGGAAACCGCGCCCTCGACCACGCCGGAAACGACGTGGATGCGGCTGTTGCGGGCCCGGTCGGTGAGGGCACCGCGCAGGGCGGCGGCCTTCATCTTCTTCGGGGTCCGCTGGCTGTAGTCACGCGGCACGGGGCCGTGGACGATGCCACCGCCGGCGAACTGCGGCGCACGGGTCGAACCCTGACGCGCCCGGCCGGTGCCCTTCTGGCGGTACGGCTTCTTGCCACCGCCGCGGACCTCGCCGCGAGTCTTGGTCTTGTGCGTGCCCTGACGGGCCGCGGCCAGCTGCGCGACAACGACCTGGTGGATCAGCGGAACGCTGACCTTGGCGTCGAAGATCTCCGCGGGGAGCTCGACGGACCCGGCCTTGTCGCCTGCCGGCGAAAGGATGTCAATGGTGCTCATCGGTTACCTCAGGCCCCCTTGGCCGCGGTACGGACCAGGACGAGGCCGCCGTTCGGACCAGGAACTGCGCCCTTGATGAGCAGCAGACCCTTCTCCGCGTCAACGGCGTGGACGGTCAGGTTCTGGGTGGTGACCCGCTCATTGCCCATACGGCCGGCCATCCGCATGCCCTTGAACACGCGGCCCGGGGTGGCGCAGCCACCGATGGAGCCCGGCTTGCGGTGCACGCGGTGGGCACCGTGCGAGGCCTTGCCGCCGTGGAAGCCGTGACGCTTCATGACACCGGCGAAGCCCTTGCCCTTGCTCTTGCCGGTCACGTCCACCTTGACGCCGGACTCGAAGGTCTCAGCGGTCAGCTCCTGGCCGAGGGTGTACTCACCGGCGTCGGGAGTACGGACCTCGACGAGGTGACGACGGGGGGTGACGTCGGCCTTCGCGAAGTGGCCCTTGAGGGGCTTGTTCACCTTGCGCGGGTCGATCTCGCCGAAGGCGATCTGGACGGAGTCGTAACCGTCCTGGTCATTGGTGCGCACCTGGGTAACGACGCAGGGGCCGGCCTTCACCACGGTCACCGGGACGACACGGTTGTTCTCGTCCCAGACCTGGGTCATGCCGAGCTTCTCGCCCAGGATGCCCTTGATCTGCTTAGCCATCTCTTCCGCGCCTCTCAGAGCTTGATCTCGATGTCAACGCCGGCCGGAAGGTCCAGGCGCATCAGCGAGTCAACGGTCTTGGGCGTCGGGTCGAGGATGTCGATCAGGCGCTTGTGCGTGCGCATCTCGAAGTGCTCGCGCGAGTCCTTGTACTTGTGCGGCGACTTGATGACGCAGTACACGTTCTTTTCAGTGGGCAGCGGCACCGGGCCCGCGACCGACGCACCAGTACGGGTCACCGTCTCGACGATCTTCTTCGCCGAGGAGTCGATGACCTCGTGGTCGTAGGCCTTGAGCCGGATGCGGATCTTCTGTCCCGCCATGGCTACTTCGTAGTCCTGTCTCTCGTAACGCTCTGGGACCCGGGAGGTTCGCGTTCTTCTCCGACCCACGCGGTCGGGCGTGTCGCACCCCTTCTCGTAAATCTCCGCACGAGAGATCCCTCAAGAAGGAGAGGCAGGGGAAGAACACCCACCGGGCGCCTGGCCGAGGCACCCCGCTGACACTTCCCGGAAGATTCCCGTATTTCCGGCCCTGAGAAGGGACGACGAATACCTGGGACTCGCTTCCGGTCCTCCCGGCGGGAGGCGCGCAGCATCGGCACTCAACCGAGCAACCTGGACAGTGTGCCATACGCGGGACGCGTAAGGCCAATCGGACCCCAACTGTCAAGGAGCCCCGCCCACCTGATGGTGGACGGGGCTCCCTGGAAACTGCTACCGGATCAACCGGATCAACAATTACTTGTTGATCTTGGTGACCTGGCCGGCGCCGACGGTCCGGCCACCCTCACGGATGGCGAACTTCAGGCCCTCCTCCATGGCGACCGGCTGGATCAGCTCGACCGACATCTCGGTGTTGTCGCCCGGCATGACCATCTCGGTGCCCTCGGGGAGGGTCACGACGCCGGTCACGTCCGTGGTACGGAAGTAGAACTGCGGGCGGTAGTTGTTGAAGAACGGGGTGTGACGGCCACCCTCGTCCTTCGACAGGATGTACGCCTGAGCCTCGAACGAGGTGTGCGGCGTGACCGAGCCCGGCTTGATGATGACCTGGCCGCGCTCGACGTCCTCGCGCTTGATGCCACGGAGGAGCAGACCGACGTTCTCACCGGCCTGGCCCTCGTCGAGGAGCTTGCGGAACATCTCGATGCCGGTGACCGTGGTGGTGGTCTTCTCGGTCTTGATGCCGATGATGTCGACGGTCTCGTTGACCTTGAGGACACCACGCTCGATACGACCGGTGACAACGGTGCCACGGCCGGTGATCGTGAAGACGTCCTCGATCGGCATCAGGAACGGCTTGTCGACGTCACGCTCGGGCTGCGGGATGGACTCGTCGACGGCCTTCATCAGGTCGAGGACGGACTTGCCCCACTCGGCGTCGCCCTCGAGCGCCTTGAGCGCCGAGACCTTGACGACCGGGACGTCGTCGCCCGGGAACTCGTACTCGGAGAGGAGCTCACGGACCTCGAGCTCGACGAGCTCCAGGATCTCCTCGTCGTCCACCATGTCGGCCTTGTTCAGGGCGACAACGATGTAGGGAACGCCGACCTGGCGGGCCAGGAGCACGTGCTCCTTGGTCTGCGGCATCGGACCGTCGGTCGCGGCGACCACGAGGATCGCGCCGTCCATCTGGGCGGCACCGGTGATCATGTTCTTGATGTAGTCCGCGTGACCGGGGCAGTCGACGTGGGCGTAGTGACGCGACTCGGTCTGGTACTCGACGTGCGCGATGGAGATGGTGATACCGCGCTGGCGCTCCTCAGGAGCCTTGTCGATCTGGTCGAAGGCCGAGGCCTCGTTCAGGTCCGGGTACGCGTCGTGCAGCACCTTGGTAATGGCGGCCGTGAGGGTCGTCTTACCGTGGTCAATGTGACCGATGGTGCCGATGTTGACGTGCGGCTTAGTCCGCTCGAACTTCGCCTTCGCCACTGGGGTCCTCCTGTGGAGTGGTTCTGTACGCCTTACTCATCGGCGCCAGGTGATCTTTGCTGGGGTGCCGGCTGCCGGGGCATTCCTCACGGATTGCGGGGATTACCCCGGCAGACGGTGTCAAGCCTAAAGCGTGTTCCGACTCGTGGGAGACGGAGCTACTCGCCCTTGGCCTTCGCGATGATCTCCTCGGCGACGTTCCGGGGAACCTCGGCGTAGGAGTCGAACTGCATCGAGTAGCTTGCGCGACCCGACGTCTTGCTGCGGAGGTCTCCGACGTAGCCGAACATCTCCGAGAGCGGAACCAGGCCCGTGACGAGCTTGGCGCCGGCGCGGTCCTCCATGGACTGGATCTGACCACGGCGGGAGTTGATGTCGCCGATCACATCGCCCATGTAGTCCTCGGGCGTGGTGACCTCGACCTTCATCATCGGCTCGAGCAGGGCCGGGGAGGCCTTGCGGGCGGCCTCCTTGAAGGCCATCGAACCGGCGATCTTGAACGCCATTTCCGACGAGTCGACCTCGTGGAAGGCACCGTCGAGAAGGGTGACCTTGACACCCGTCAGCGGGTAGCCGGCGAGGACACCGAACTCCATGGCCTCCTGGCAGCCCGCGTCCACGGACGGGATGTACTCCCGCGGGATACGGCCACCGGTGACCTTGTTCTCGAACTCGTACCCGTCGCCCTCGAGCGGCTCGAGCGCGATCTGCACCTTGGCGAACTGGCCGGAACCACCAGTCTGCTTCTTGTGCGTGTAGTCGAGACGCTCGACGGCCTTGCGCAGGGTCTCGCGGTAGGCGACCTGCGGCTTGCCGACGTTGGCCTCGACCCGGAACTCGCGCTTCATACGGTCGACCAGCACGTCGAGGTGCAGCTCGCCCATACCCGCGATGATGGTCTGGCCGGTCTCCTCGTCGGTGTGCACCTGGAACGAGGGGTCCTCTTCGGCGAGGCGCTGGATGGCGACACCCAGCTTCTCCTGGTCGCCCTTGGACTTGGGCTCAATGGCGACCTGGATGACCGGCGCCGGGAAGTCCATCGACTCCAGGATGACCGGGCTGCCCGCGTCGCAGAGGGTCTCACCGGTGGTGGTCTGCTTCAGACCCATGACGGCGACGATGTCACCGGCACCCACCGACTCGATCTCCTCACGCTTGTTCGCGTGCATCCGGTAGATCTTGCCGATGCGCTCCTTCTTGCCCTTCACCGAGTTCTGCACCTGCGAGCCGGCCTCAAGGCGGCCCGAGTACACCCGGATGAAGGTGAGCTTGCCCAGGTGGGGGTCGCTCGCGATCTTGAACGCGAGGGCCGACAGCGGCTCGTCCTCGGACGGCTTGCGCTTGACGACCTCCTCCGGGTCGTTGACCGCGTGGCCTTCGATGGCCTCGACGTCCAACGGGGAGGGGAGGTAGCGCACGACCGCGTCGAGCAGGGGCTGGACGCCCTTGTTCTTGAACGCGGTACCGCAGAACACCGGGGTGACGGTGGTCGTGTCGGCCTTGCCGGAAGCGATCGTGATACGGCGGATCGCCGCGTACAGCTGCTCCTCGGTGGGCTCCTGGCCCTCCAGGTACAGCTCCATGATCTCTTCGTCGTTCTCGGCGACGGTCTCGAGCAGCTTGCCGCGCCACTCGTCGGCGGCCTCGGTGTGCGTGGCCGGGATGTCGACGACGTCGTACATCTCGCCCTTGGCGGCCTCGGCCGACCAGACCAGGGCCTTCATCTTCACGAGGTCGACGACGCCCTTGAAGTCCATCTCGGTGCCGATCGGCAGCTGCATCACGATCGGGGTCGCGCCGAGGCGGTCCGTGATCATGTCGACACAGCGGTGGAACTCGGCACCCGTACGGTCGAGCTTGTTGACGAAGCAGATGCGCGGCACGCCGTAGCGGTCCGCCTGACGCCAGACAGTCTCGGACTGGGGCTCGACACCGGCGACGCCGTCGAACACCGTCACCGCACCGTCGAGCACGC
Organism: Streptomyces sp. NPDC002446; assembly: GCF_053595675.1. NCBI lineage: Bacteria > Bacillati > Actinomycetota > Actinomycetes > Kitasatosporales > Streptomycetaceae > Streptomyces > Streptomyces sp. NPDC002446. The sequence goes on from NZ_JBSFYC010000053.1 coordinate 42,389, forward strand.
GCAGCGAACGCTCCACCTCGACGGTGAAGTCGACGTGGCCGGGCGTGTCGATGATGTTGATGGTGTGATCGACATCTTCGAGCGGCCAGTGACAGGTCGTCGCGGCGGACGTGATCGTGATGCCGCGCTCCTGCTCCTGCTCCATCCAGTCCATCGTGGCAGCGCCGTCGTGGACCTCACCGATCTTGTACGACACGCCGGTGTAGAACAGGATCCGCTCGGTGGTGGTCGTCTTGCCCGCGTCGATGTGGGCCATGATCCCGATGTTGCGGACCTTGGCCAGGTCAAGCGAAGTGGTGGCCATAGTGGCTCAATCTTCTCTCGGTCTCGATGTGGGTTGCGACTACCAGCGGTAGTGCGCGAAGGCCTTGTTGGACTCGGCCATCTTGTGCGTGTCCTCGCGCTTCTTGACCGAAGCGCCGAGGCCGTTGGAGGCGTCGAGCAGTTCGTTCATGAGGCGCTCGGTCATGGTCTTCTCGCGACGGGCGCGGGAGTAGCCCACGAGCCAGCGGAGCGAGAGGGTGGCCGCGCGGCCGGGCTTGACCTCGACCGGGACCTGGTAGGTCGCGCCACCGACGCGGCGGGACTTGACCTCAAGGGTCGGCTTGATGTTCTCGAGCGCGCGCTTGAGCGTGATGACCGGGTCGTTGCCGGTCTTCTCGCGCAGACCCTCCATGGCGCCGTAAACGATGCGCTCAGCGGTGGAGCGCTTGCCGTTCAGCAGAACCTTGTTGATGAGGGAGGTCACCAGAGGAGAGCCGTAGACCGGGTCGATGATGACCGGGCGCTTCGGGGCGGGGCCCTTACGAGGCATTCTTACTTCTCCTTCTTGGCGCCGTAGCGGCTGCGAGCCTGCTTGCGGTTCTTGACGCCCTGCGTGTCGAGGGAGCCGCGGATGATCTTGTACCGAACACCCGGCAGGTCCTTCACACGGCCGCCACGCACGAGCACGATCGAGTGCTCCTGGAGGTTGTGGCCCTCACCCGGAATGTAAGCGGTGACCTCGATCCCGCTGGTCAGACGCACACGCGCGACCTTACGCAGGGCCGAGTTCGGCTTCTTCGGGGTGGTGGTGAAAACACGCGTGCAGACGCCACGGCGCTGGGGGGAACCCTCGAGCGCGGGCGTCTTGTTCTTCTCGACCTTGTCCTGCCGGCCCTTGCGGACCAGCTGCTGGATCGTAGGCACCGTTTCTCCGGTTTCTGTGTGCCAGTCTCGGTAAAGCTAACCTGGAACGTTCCCGACCCACGCGGTCGGGTGTGTCGAATACTGCAGTCCGGTCCTCGCTGGAACGAGTGAGGCAGCAGATTGCGGTGTCAAAAACCCGGCTTCCGTGGTGGCGGCGCTCCCAGCCGTAAGGCTTGAGGAGGTTGCGCGCACGGCAGGCCAGGGACACCCCAGGCACAAGGTCAGAGCGTACCTACCGCATTGGCTGCGGTCAAAACAAATGCACACGCGAAGGACACGCCGGACTCGTCACGGCGATGCGGCCACCGTAGTGCGATCCAAGGCCGTACGGAAGAAGGCGCCACACCCCCGCAACACACCGCGGGCGGCCCGGGAAGGTCAGAGGCCGACCGCCGCCGACAGGATGAAGATCAGCAGGAACAGCGCCCAGCCGCCGATCGCCAGCCAGCCCAGGATCAGCCCGGTGATGGCCTGGCCGTCCCCGCCCTGTCCGGTCCGGCGGATCTCGGCGCGCGCCTTGTGCCCCAGGATGACCGCCGGGATCGCCGTCAGACCCCAGGTCACCGGCGTCATGATCCCGCAGACCAGCGCGCCGGTCGCCGAGCTGTTCGTCGTCACGGGCATCGGCATCTGCATCGGCATGAACGTCGCCGGCACCACCGGACGCTGCGGCATGAACTGCGCCTGCGGCACCGGTCCCACCGGAAGGTCCGCGACCAGCATCTGCAGCTCGGAATGGGTCTGCGCCTTGTAGGCGCGCCCAAGCCGCTGCTCGTACTCCGGCTGCTGCAGTCGCCCCTCGGCAAACCCCGCCTTGAGTACGTCGATCGCCCGCTCACGATCGGCGTGCGACGCGCGCATGGCAGGCACCTGATGCTGCGGCTGAGCGGGCTGCCCACCTTGCCACGGCTGGAATGCCACTTCGCGAACCTCCCCCCGCTCGACAGTTCTCCCCATCTTCTCATCACAGACGCAGCAATGGGGAGACAAGTTCCCCCGCTCGGCCCCCAATGCCGCAGGGCGGCCACCCCCAAGGGGTGACCGCCCTGTTGCTGTCGTGCGTACCAGGACTACTGGTTGTACGGACCGTAGTCGTAGTCCTCCAGCGGGACCGCCTGGCCGGAGCCGGTGCCGAAGGGCGAGTAGTCGATGTCGTCGTAACCGACGGCCGAGTACATCGCGGCCTTCGCCTCCTCGGTGGGCTCGACCCGGATGTTGCGGTAGCGGGACAGGCCCGTACCGGCCGGGATGAGCTTACCGATGATGACGTTCTCCTTGAGGCCGATCAGGGAGTCCGACTTGGCGTTGATCGCCGCGTCGGTCAGGACCCTGGTCGTCTCCTGGAAGGACGCCGCCGACAGCCACGACTCGGTGGCCAGCGAAGCCTTGGTGATACCCATCAGCTGCGGACGGCCGGAGGCCGGGTGGCCGCCTTCCGCCACGACGCGACGGTTCTCGCCCTCGAACTTCGTGCGCTCCACCAGCTCGCCCGGCAGCAGCTCCGCGTCGCCGGACTCGATGATCGTCACACGGCGCAGCATCTGCCGGATGATGATCTCGATGTGCTTGTCGTGGATCGCCACGCCCTGGCTGTTGTAGACCTTCTGGACCTCGCCGACCAGGTGGACCTGGACGGCGCGCTGGCCGAGGATCCGCAGCACGTCGTGCGGGTTGACGGCACCCACGGTCAGCGGCTGGCCGACCGTGACGTGGTCACCCTCGGCCACCAGGAGACGGGCGCGCTTGGAGACGCCGTACGCCGTCTCGTCGCTGCCGTCGTCCGGGGTGACGACGACCTTCTTGGTCTTCTCGGTCTCCTCGATCCGGACGCGGCCGGCCGCCTCCGAGATCGGGGCGACGCCCTTGGGCGTACGGGCCTCGAAGAGCTCGACGACACGCGGCAGACCCAGGGTGATGTCGTCACCGGCCACACCACCGGTGTGGAAGGTACGCATCGTCAGCTGGGTACCGGGCTCACCGATGGACTGGGCGGCGATGATGCCGACCGCCTCACCGATGTCGACCAGCTTGCCGGTGGCCAGCGAACGGCCGTAGCAGTAGGCGCAGGTGCCGACCGCGGACTCACAGGTCAGGACCGAGCGGGTCTTGACCTCCTCCACGCCCGCGTTGACCAGCGCGTCGATGAGCACGTCACCGAGGTCCACGTTGGCCGGCGCGACGACCTTGCCGTCCACCACGACGTCCTCGGCCAGCATGCGGGCGTAGACGCTGGACTCGACGTCGTCCGCCTTGCGCAGGACGCCGTCGGCGCCCTTCGAGGCGATCCGCAGCTTGAGGCCGCGCTCCGTACCGCAGTCCTCCTCGCGAATGATGACGTCCTGGGAGACGTCGACCAGACGACGGGTGAGGTAACCGGAGTCGGCGGTACGCAGAGCGGTGTCCGCCAGACCCTTACGGGCACCGTGCGTGGAGATGAAGTACTCCAGCACGGACAGACCCTCGCGGAACGACGCCTTAATGGGACGCGGGATGGTCTCGTTCTTCGCGTTCGACACCAGACCGCGCATACCGGCGATCTGCCGCATCTGCATCATGTTTCCTCGGGCACCCGAGTCAACCATCATGAAGATGGGGTTGGTCTTGGGGAAGTTCTCGTTCATCGCCTCGGCGACCTCGTTGGTCGCCTTGGTCCAGATGTTGATCAGTTCCTGAGTGCGCTCGTCCTTGGTGATCAGACCGCGCTCGTACTGCTTCTGGACCTTCTCGTCCTGGGCCTCGTAGCCCGCGACGATGGCCTTCTTGGCCTCCGGCACGACGATGTCCGACACGGCGACGGTGACGCCGGAACGGGTCGCCCAGTGGAAGCCGGCCGCCTTCAGGTTGTCGAGCGTCGCCGCCACGATGACCTTCGGGTAGCGCTCGGCCAGGTCGTTGACGATGGCGGAGAGCTGCTTCTTGCCCACCGAGTAGTCGACGAACGGGTAGTCCTCGGGCAGCAGCTCGTTGAAGAGCGCGCGACCCAGGGTCGTCCGCAGGCGGAAGCTGTCACCCTGCTGCCACTCGCTCGCGGCGAAGCCCTCGGCCTCGTCCGCGGCCGGCGGGGTCCAGCCACGCGGCGGGACGGTGCCGATCGGGAAGCGGATGTCGACCTTGGCCTGGAGCGACAGCTCGCGGGCGTCGAAGGCCATGATGGCCTCGGCGACCGAGCCGAAGGACCGGCCCTCGCCCTTGACCTCGCGCTCCTCCTCGTCCGTGGTGAGGAAGAAGAGACCGAGCACCATGTCCTGGGTCGGCATGGTGACCGGACGGCCGTCGGCCGGCTTGAGGATGTTGTTCGAGGACAGCATCAGGATGCGGGCCTCGGCCTGGGCCTCCGCGGACAGCGGGAGGTGGACGGCCATCTGGTCACCGTCGAAGTCCGCGTTGAACGCGGTGCAGACGAGCGGGTGAATCTGAATGGCCTTGCCCTCGACCAGCTGCGGCTCGAAGGCCTGGATGCCCAGACGGTGCAGGGTGGGCGCACGGTTCAGCAGCACCGGGTGCTCGGCGATGACCTCTTCGAGCACGTCGTACACGACCGTGCGGCCGCGCTCGACCATGCGCTTGGCGCTCTTGATGTTCTGCGCGTGGTTCAGGTCCACCAGGCGCTTCATCACGAACGGCTTGAAGAGCTCCAGCGCCATGGCCTTGGGCAGACCGCACTGGTGCAGCTTGAGCTGCGGGCCGACGACGATGACGGAACGCGCCGAGTAGTCGACTCGCTTACCGAGCAGGTTCTGACGGAAGCGGCCCTGCTTGCCCTTGAGCATGTCGGACAGCGACTTCAGCGGACGGTTGCCGGGGCCCGTGACCGGGCGGCCGCGGCGGCCGTTGTCGAAGAGCGCGTCCACGGCCTCCTGGAGCATGCGCTTCTCGTTGTTCACGATGATCTCGGGCGCGCCGAGGTCGAGAAGCCGCTTCAGGCGGTTGTTGCGGTTGATGACGCGGCGGTACAGGTCGTTCAGGTCGGAGGTCGCGAAGCGGCCACCGTCCAGCTGCACCATCGGACGCAGGTCCGGCGGGATCACCGGGATGCAGTCCAGCACCATGCCCTTGGGGCTGTTGCGGGTCTGCAGGAAGGCGGAGACGACCTTGAGGCGCTTGAGCGCACGGGTCTTCTTCTGGCCCTTGCCGGTACGGATGATCTCGCGGAGGCGCTCGGCCTCCTCCTCGAGGTCGAAGGTCTCCAGGCGCTTCTGCAGGGCAGCGGCACCCATGGAGCCGTCGAAGTACGTGCCGAAGCGGTCACGCAGCTCGCGGTAGAGGAGCTCGTCGCCCTCCAGGTCCTGGACCTTGAGGTTCTTGAAGCGGTTCCAGACCTCGTCGAGACGGTCGATCTCGCGCTGCGCACGGTCGCGCAGCTGCTTCATCTCACGCTCGGCGCCCTCGCGCACCTTGCGGCGCACATCGGCCTTGGCGCCCTCGGCCTCCAGCTCGGCCAGGTCGGTCTCGAGCTTCTTGGCGCGGGCCTCCAGGTCGGAGTCGCGGCGCTGCTCGATCTGCTGACGCTCGACGGAGACGTGGGCCTCCAGCGAGGGCAGGTCGCGCGTACGGCGCTCCTCGTCCACGTACGTGATCATGTACGCGGCGAAGTAGATGACCTTCTCGAGGTCCTTGGGCGCGAGGTCCAGCAGGTAGCCCAGCCGGCTCGGCACACCCTTGAAGTACCAGATGTGGGTAACGGGAGCGGCCAGCTCAATGTGGCCCATCCGCTCACGACGCACCTTGGCGCGAGTGACCTCGACGCCGCAGCGCTCGCAGATGATGCCCTTGAAGCGGACGCGCTTGTACTTACCGCAGTAGCACTCCCAGTCCCGGGTAGGACCGAAGATCTTCTCGCAGAAGAGCCCGTCCTTTTCCGGCTTGAGGGTGCGGTAGTTGATGGTCTCCGGCTTCTTGACCTCACCGTGGGACCACTGACGGATGTCGTCAGCGGTGGCGAGGCCGATCCGCAGCTCGTCGAAGAAGTTGACGTCGAGCACTATGCGTCAATCCCTCTCAGGGTCGTGTCTCTATGGTCTGTACGGGGTCCGGGGCGGGGCCGGGACCTCCTCTGCACGAGGCGGTCCCGACCAGACCCGTCAGACCTCTTCGACGCTGCTCGGCTCGCGCCGCGACAGGTCGATGCCGAGCTCCTCCGCAGCGCGGAAGACGTCCTCGTCGGTGTCGCGCATCTCGATGGACATGCCGTCCGAGGACAGCACCTCCACGTTGAGGCACAGGGACTGCATTTCCTTGATGAGCACCTTGAAGGACTCGGGAATGCCGGGCTCGGGGATGTTCTCGCCCTTGACGATGGCCTCGTAGACCTTCACGCGGCCGGTCACGTCGTCGGACTTGATCGTCAGCAGCTCCTGGAGGGCGTACGCGGCGCCGTAAGCCTCCAGCGCCCACACCTCCATCTCACCGAACCGCTGACCACCGAACTGAGCCTTACCACCCAGCGGCTGCTGGGTGATCATCGAGTACGGACCGGTCGAACGCGCGTGCAGCTTGTCGTCGACCAGGTGGTGCAGCTTGAGGATGTACATGTACCCGACCGAGATCGGGTCCGGGAACGGCTCACCGGAACGGCCGTCGAACAGCTGCGCCTTGCCGGAGCTCTTGACCATCCGCTCGCCGTCGCGGTTGGGGAGCGTCGAGTCGAAGAGACCCGCCAGCTCGTCCTCGCGCGCACCGTCGAAGACCGGGGTCGCGACGTTGGTGCGCGGCGCGACGTCGTCGGCGCCGATCGCCTGCAGACGCTGCTGCCAGTCCTCGGCACCTTCGACCTTCCAGCCCTGGCTGGCGAGCCAGCCCAGGTGGATCTCCAGGACCTGTCCCGGGTTCATTCGGGACGGGACACCCAGCGGGTTGAGGATGATGTCGACCGGGGTGCCGTCCTCGAGGAAGGGCATGTCCTCCACGGGGAGGATCTTCGAGATGACACCCTTGTTGCCGTGGCGGCCGGCGAGCTTGTCACCGTCGGTGATCTTGCGCTTCTGGGCGACGTAGACGCGGACCAGCTGGTTCACGCCCGGGGGCAGCTCGTCGCCCTCTTCGCGGTCGAAGACGCGGACGCCGATGACCTTGCCGATCTCACCGTGCGGCACCTTCAGGGAGGTGTCGCGCACCTCGCGCGCCTTCTCACCGAAGATCGCGCGGAGCAGACGCTCCTCCGGGGTCAGCTCGGTCTCACCCTTGGGCGTGACCTTGCCGACGAGGATGTCGCCGGCGACGACCTCGGCACCGATACGGATGATGCCGCGCTCGTCGAGGTCGGAGAGGACCTCCTCGGAGACGTTCGGGATGTCCCGGGTGATCTCCTCGGGGCCGAGCTTGGTGTCACGGGCGTCGACCTCGTGCTCCTCGATGTGGATCGAGGAGAGGACGTCGTCCTGCACGAGGCGCTGCGACAGGATGATCGCGTCCTCGTAGTTGTGGCCCTCCCACGGCATGAACGCGACGAGCAGGTTCTTGCCGAGCGCCATCTCGCCCTGGTCCGTGGACGGACCGTCGGCGAGGACCTGGCCCTCGATGACCCGCGCGCCCTCGTCCACGACGACCTTCTGGTTGAAGGAGGTGCCCTGGTTGGAGCGGGTGAACTTGGCGACGCGGTACGTGGTGTACGTGCCGTCGTCGTTGGCGACGGTGATGTAGTCCGCGGAGACCTCCTGGACCACACCGTCCTTCTCGGCCTTGATGACGTCACCGGCGTCGACCGCGCAGCGGTACTCCATGCCGGTGCCGACCAGCGGCGACTCCGCCTTGATCAGCGGAACGGCCTGGCGCATCATGTTCGATCCCATGAGCGCGCGGTTGGCGTCGTCGTGCTCGAGGAACGGGATCATGGCGGTCGCGGCCGACACCATCTGGCGCGGCGAGACGTCCATGAAGTCGACCTCGTCGGCGGGGACCAGGTCGACCTCGCCGCCGCGGCGGCGGACCAGCACACGCGCCTCGGCGAAGCGCATGTCGTCGGTCAGCTTCGCGTTGGCCTGGGCGATCAGGAAGCGGTCCTCCTCATCAGCGGTGAGGTAGTCCACCTCCTCGGTGACCTGGCCGTCGACGACCTTGCGGTACGGCGTCTCGATGAAGCCGAAGACGTTGACCCGGCCGTAGGAGGCCAGCGAACCGATCAGACCGATGTTGGGACCCTCAGGGGTCTCGATCGGGCACATACGGCCGTAGTGCGACGGGTGCACGTCACGGACGTCCAGACCGGCCCGCTCACGGGAGAGACCACCCGGGCCCAGCGCCGACAGACGGCGCTTGTGGGTCAGACCCGACAGCGGGTTGGTCTGGTCCATGAACTGGGACAGCTGGCTGGTGCCGAAGAACTCCTTGATGGAGGCGACGACCGGCCGGATGTTGATCAGGGTCTGCGGCGTGATCGCCTCGACGTCCTGGGTGGTCATGCGCTCGCGCACGACGCGCTCCATACGAGCCAGACCCGTGCGGACCTGGTTCTGGATGAGCTCGCCGACGTTGCGCAGACGGCGGTTGCCGAAGTGGTCGATGTCGTCGGTCTCGACGACGATCGAACGGCCGCTCTCGCCCATCGTCTCGGTCTCGCCGGCGTGCAGCTTGACCAGGTACTTGATCGTCGCGATGACGTCGTCGGTGGTCAGCACACCGGCGTCGAGCGGCTCGTCGCCGCCGAGCTTCTTGTTGACCTTGTAGCGGCCGACCTTGGCGAGGTCGTAGCGCTTGGGGTTGAAGTACAGGTTCTCCAGCAGCGTCTGCGCGGCCTCACGGGTCGGCGGCTCGCCCGGACGCAGCTTGCGGTAGATGTCCAGCAGCGCGTCGTCCTGGCCCTGGGTGTGGTCCTTCTCCAGGGTGGCGCGCATGGACTCGTACTCGCCGAACTCCTCGAGGATCTGGTCGGTCGTCCAACCGAGAGCCTTGAGCAGAACGGTCACGGACTGCTTGCGCTTGCGGTCGATGCGCACACCGACCATGTCGCGCTTGTCGATCTCCATCTCCAGCCAGGCACCCCGGGACGGGATGATCTTGGCGGAGAAGATGTCCTTGTCGGACGTCTTGTCGATGGAGCTGTCGAAGTAGACGCCCGGCGAGCGGACCAGCTGCGAGACGACGACACGCTCGGTGCCGTTGATGCAGAAGGTGCCCTTGTTCGTCATGAGCGGGAAGTCGCCCATGAAGACCGTCTGGGACTTGATCTCACCGGTCTCGTTGTTCGTGAACTCCGCCGTGACGAAGAGCGGGGCGGCGTACGTGAAGTCGCGCTCCTTGCACTCGTCGATGGAGTTCTTCGGGGGCTCGAAGCGGTGGTCGCGGAACGTCAGCGACATCGACCCGGAGAAGTCTTCGATCGGGGAGATCTCTTCGAAGATCTCTTCGAGACCGGACTTGGTGGGAACTTCCTGCCCACTCTCCAGCGCAGCCTCGACGCGACCCTTCCATGCGGCATTGCCGAGCAGCCAGTCGAAGCTTTCGGTCTGCAGCGCAAGGAGGTTCGGAACCCCGAGGGGCTCCTTGATCTTCGCAAAAGAGATGCGCAGCGGGGCGGTGCTGTCGCCGTTGTTCGTATTGGCAGTCGAGGCGTTGCGCGAGGCGGCCAAGAGGGGGTCCTTCCGAGGGCTCGGACTCACTACGCGCGTACCGGTCCCGAATCGAGCAGACTGAGGAAAAGCCCAGGTCAGGGCGGATCATCCAGCTTTGCTCGGGCTCGGATATGCCCCTGGTGACGGGCAGGGAGCAGCTAACAGGCAGCGCAAAGGGTCAGTGTAGCCACTTGGCACACTGATGTCCAGAGCGAGTTTCCGGAGACCGGTTCAACACCGTGATACCGATCTTCTCCCTCCGGGAGGTCGCGTCCTCCGCGGCGGAGGATCCCCTCGTTTGTTCTTCTCATGCCCTGCGCCTGCCGAAAGCCCCGCGCCATTGGCGCACACCGATGCTTCCCTCTTCGTCGGCGATCCATGCCTCGAACCCTGGATCGCTTCTGCGTCGCGTCCCGAGAATTGCGCGCCGCGTGCGGTTCGTCAAGGCCCCCCACCTCCGCGAGATCGTCACATGGGGGCACGTCCGCGCAACGAAGATCACCATACTCGCACTCCGGGCCGGGGCAATGCAGCCGTGGCGAGCACGCCGAAGGGCGACCACCCGCATGGGTGATCGCCCTTGGCTGCCGTCCGTTACGCCTCAGGCGCTCAGGACGTGAGTCAGAGACTCAGTGGGGTCACTTGACCTCGACGGAGGCGCCGGCGCCCTTGAGGGCCTCGGCGGCCTTGTCCGCGGCGTCCTTGGCGACCTTCTCGAGGACCGGCTTCGGGGTGCCGTCGACGAGGTCCTTGGCCTCCTTCAGGCCCAGGGAGGTCAGCTCACGCACGACCTTGATGACCTGGATCTTCTTGTCACCGGCGCCGGTGAGGATGACGTCGAACTCGTCCTTCTCCTCGACGGCCTCGGCGGCGCCACCAGCGGCACCACCGGCGACGACGACCGGCGCGGCGGCGGCGGCGGTGACGTCGAACTTCTCCTCGAACGCCTTCACGAACTCGGAGAGCTCGATGAGGGTCATCTCCTCGAACTGCGCGAGCAGGTCTTCCTGGCTGAGCTTCGCCATGATGGCGGTCCTTCCACTAATTCGGCTGGTGCCGGATGTACATGTCGGCGGGCGTACGTTGGGCCCGCTACGACCGTCGCCTCAGGCGGCGGTCAATGTGCGAGCCGAATTACTCGGCACCGCCCTGCTCGGCCTGCTTGGCGCGAAGCGCGTCCACGGTGCGGACGAGCTTCGACGGGAGCGCCTGGAAGACCGAAGCAGCCTGGGACTGCTTGGCCTTGAAGGCACCCGCCAGCTTGCTGAGCAGAACCTCGCGGGACTCGAGGTCCGCAAGCTTCTTGATCTCGTCGGCGGACAGCGCCTTGCCGTCAAGGACACCGCCCTTGATGACGAGAGCGGGGTTCTCCTTGGCGAAGTCACGAAGACCCTTCGCCGCCGTGACCGGGTCACCGGTCACGAAGGCGACAGCGGTCGAGCCCTTGAGGTGCTCGTCCAGCTGAATCCCGGCCTCCTTGGCCGCGATCTTGGTCAGCGTGTTCTTCACCACACGGTACTGAGCGTTCTCGCCGAGAGAACGACGCAGCTCCTTGAGCTGCGCCACAGTCAGTCCGGTGTAAGAAGTCACAACAGCTGCGTTGGATTCACGGAGCTTCTCAGTGATCTCCGCAACGGCTGCGTTCTTTTCAGACGTCGCCATGAGCCTCGGCCTCCTTCCGGGTGATGAGGACCGCGCAGAAGGGGCTGGGCAAAACAAACGCCCCGGCGCAGGCGCACGGGGCGATACTCGACCAGGCATACGCCCGGGAGCTCTTCCTCATTCACACCTGCGCAGGCCGTCCGCAGCTAGCGGATCCTTCGGCCACCACACGCCCGGTATCGGACGCGCAGAGACAACCAGCGGTCTTTGGCTTCGCGGATACGGTACGGGAGCCGCCCGCGTCAGGCAAATCGGCGGGGGGCCGGTGTCCTGGCGGCCACGGCATCCCCGCACTCCGTGCCCGCGCTCGCCACCGCCCTCGTACTG